>RFJL01000036.1 GCA_003695435.1 Candidatus Woesearchaeota archaeon | reverse complement strand
TTGCAAGCTGTCCTGAACTATCCACGATGTAGAGCCCTGCAAGTTCTGCTTTCTTACGAAGGAATTCAGATCTAGACCCCTTAGGAGTTTTCGCAAGGGTTAGAATTTCTTGTTGTGCGCGTCTTTGCGCTTCTTTCAAATCATCAACGGTGACTCGCGCAGTACCTCTATTTCGAGCAACCGTTATGGCTTCTTGTTCAATTCCTGATTCTATGCTCCCTTTTAGAAGTTGTCGAGCAAACTCAGCACGTAGAGCTGTTGCTTGGGTTTCTTGAAGACCATATGCGAAAACGAGACGTCCAGTATCGTCAATAGATATTCTTGATCCATCTTGTGCCCTGAAGATGCGTCCTAGTGGCAGGGTTTCACTTTCAGAGTATATTTGCCCGCCTATCATTAATTGGTGGTCTGTAGGAGACAGGGTTATTGACTTTTCGCCGGGATCAAAGTTCGAAATAGTCCTTCCATTCTGAGATACTTGGGATTCCTTGTAGAACTCAGTTCTGAGATTTGACGCCTCATAGATTATGTTATTTTGTGAATCGCGTAATACCACTGTTGAACGAACACTGGATGTTTTAGTCTGAGTAGAACCAACAAAAACATCTGATTCATATTGCCTAGTGATAGTAGTCCCATCCTTTTTGATTTCAGTTATGGTAAATCCTGACTCTGCTCTCTCATCAGAGGTCAGTATCTCCACCTCTCGTGAGTTACCATCACTATCTGTGATAATATAACCTCCACCAGGTCTTGTTGTGATACGCTCACCTGCAGGAGTGATAACCGAACCATCAGATTTAATATCAACTTTGGAGAAATCGTTTAAACTCACAAAGCCCGCAGTGTTAAGAGCCCTGAATTCGACGGGTGAACAAACCGGCGCTGCTTGCGCAAACGCTGAGCTTGCAAGAATCAGCATCAGGATCAAGAAGAGTGTGCGTCTCATTGGAGCACCACCTTCACTGTTTTTCTGTCTTGTTGTGCTTCGTCTTGTGCTGTGAAGTGGAAGTAATAAGTTCCTGGGGTGAGAACTGACGTGTTATAGGTGATCGTTTGTTGTAGCGTGGTTACGGGTTCTGCATAGCTCTCATTAAATACTGCAAGGGGCGTGATATCTACGATATCTCCTGTTTCATTTACCACAAGGAGTGTGACGCGTACATGTGGATTGAGCGGATCGCCCATCCCCCTCACTTCATAGTAGAAGTCAATAAGGTCTCCTGCTTTGTAGCTAAGTGGGAGTTGGTTGAATTGCGTTATTTCCTCATTAAATCGCCCTGCGAAGGGACCTATGAGGGTGAGTTGGTTTGGCTCGTCTATGAAGAGAGGAACTGCTTTTGAAGTTGTTTCGTTAAGGAGTTTATCAGTTGCGGTGATGTTTAAAAGATATGCTCCTGGTTGTAAAACTAATGAGTTAAGGGTGTAAAAGAATTCTTGGGGGTTTCCATCTGCGTTTGTAAGTTGGATCGTTTTAAGAGTGTCAGGAACTTCCTCCCCTTGAGGAGTGGTAATACGCAGGGTTATGCTTACTTGTGCTTTGTCTTTTTGTAGTGCGTAGTTTTCTATGATTGCATGTGCTTGTATAGTTTCACCAAGAAGGTATCCTCCTGCAGATACTTCTCCTTGCTGGTAAAACCACACTACGGGAATTGATAAGGGTTCTTGGGGAATTGTTTGAGATGGTGAGAAGAACAATGCAAGAGCTACAACTACAAAAACTACTAAGGCAATTCCTGAGATAATTATTTTTTTCATGATACGGGGCAAAATCCTCCTGGAGTTAGAGCTGCGCTGCTCCTTGGATACGCTGTTGTAAGCGGACTATATCCTTCTACTTTTGTGCTTAGTATTTTTGCCTGGTCGTCTGTGCTTTGAATGTCTTCGCTTTGCAAGTAATCAAACGTATCAAGTAATTCTCGTGCTTGTGCTACGGTTATCCCTGCTTCTTGTGCAAGAAGTTCTTCTCGCAATGGTTGTTCTGCACTATCAAGGACTTTTACGAGTTTTTGTGCTTCGCCTAAGGGAAGGCCGATTTGCACTTGTAAGTATTCTGCACGCTCATCGCGTAGGTCTACGTCTTCTGTGCGAAGATACTCGAATTCGTTGTAGAGCTGTTGTGCTGTTGATCTATCCACTTGTGCTGCTTGTGCGAGTTGTTCTACAGGGTCTTGTTTGTTTAATTCACTTTGTTTTGTTGCAGCAAGAAGTGCCTTTGCTTTTTGCTCATCAACCCCTAAAACTAATTGCAATTCTTGTACGTTAGGATCTTGATAAGTGAAATCTTCACTTGCAATGAGTTCAAATTGGTCGTTGAGTGCTTTTGCCGTTTCAAAGTCAAGCCCGGTTTGTTGAGAAATGCGCTCTATGCGTTCAATGTAATTTCGTTCATGTTGCAAGGCTCGTACAAGTTCTTTGCTTTCTCTTTGGGAGAGGCCTGCTTGGGTTTCAAAGTACTTGCTTTCTTTTGATAGAGGCACGTCTTCAACTGCTACGTATTCATACACGTTGTAGAGGTTTCTTGCTTCTTCAAAGCTTAGTCCTTGGTCTCTTGCAATTTGCATGATGAGTCTGTCTTTTTCAAGCTCATCGTTGGTTTCAACTTGAAGAAGTTCAAATTCGCGATTGATTGCTTCTTGAACTTCTGGAGGAAGTTCCTCTTCTTGAACAATTACTGGTGATTGCGCAAAGAGTTGCGTTGCTTCTTTTTGTGCAGCGAGTTCTTCTTCAAGAAATTGAGTTTCGCGATCAATTTCAGCAAGTTTTTGTTGCTCTTCTTGAGCTGCAAACTCCTCTTCGTAGAGTTGTACTAATGGCGCGATGTCTTCACCAAGTGAACGTAGTCGTTCAACTTCTTCGCGAGTAAGTTTTGCTTGATACGTAGCTTCAAGAGGAAGGGGGTTTGCTTGGGCGTCAATTCCTTGTTCTTGTGCGTAGAGCTCGTATAATTCTTCGGGAGGGAGTGGTTCTATGGAGTCTATGTGAAGGGGAACTTGTTCCCAGGATATTGGCTCAATTATGGGTTGAGCAGTTCCTTGTGCTTCAAATCCTGCCACTAATTGAAAGGAGAGGATGATGACAAGACTAGTTAAGAGTAAATGTTGTTTCATAACTTGTCACCTCCTGTGTGAATTCATTTGTGACGAGTATTTTTAGGGTATACTCGCCAGGTTTAGTTCCTTGTGTTGAAATGTTGTTCGTGAAGACGAAACCATCTTTTTCCTCGTCGTAGGATTCATCAAGGGTTACAATTCCCGTTTTTTCATAGACGGTGTTTTCTCCTTGAAGAATGATGAGATCTTCTCTTAATCGGTAGTGATACTGACTTTGCTCATATTTAGGTTTAACTCCGTTTACTTTAAACTGTACTTCTAAGTCCTCACCCACATTTACTTGTTCGGGTATATTGATTGATGTGATTGCAAGTTCATGAACAACGTCAAAAGCGCTTCTGATGACTTTTTCATCTCCTTGTGCTGTGCGCACTATGATTTCAAACACATAGGTTCCTTCAGGGTAACGCGAGGGTATGTTCACCTTGTTCACTATGGGAACAAATGCTGCTGTGCTTGCATTATACTCTAATTTGAAGAAGTTCTTAAAACTCCCTTCGGGAATGATGTTTCCATCAGGACCGTAGAGGATAACATCTTGGGAGAGGTTTATCTGTCCACTCTCATCGGAGAATTCTGAGTAGTCTAAGACAAATGACGCTTCTTGTCCGGATACTATACGAACCCCCTCCTGTGGAATCCCCGGTCCTAATGGTGGAAAGAAGACGATAGGACTTGCGGGTTTTGTTTGTTCTTTTACAACTTGGGGATCAAGTGTTGTTTGTCGTGCAAGTTTCTCATCAAAATCAAGAGTGTCCGCTACAACAAGCTCTTTTACTTTTTGAGGGTCCGCTACTGTGGAATACTGTTCTGACTTTTTACGGATAATTTCTGAGACTGTTTTTGCATCTTGAGAGTTAAGGTGAAGTTCTTGCTCTACGGTATGTTCAAACTCTGAATGCCCCCCTCTAAATAGCAAGATTGACAGAGGAACAAGTATTGCAATCGCAAGAACAAACAGTGCAATGAAAAAGAGAGGGTTTTTCTTAGGAGGAGGGAATTCTGCTGAGAGCGGTTTTTGAACTTGCGGTTGAAGTTGGTAAGGTGAGTAGTACTGTTGAGAGTATGATTGCTCGGAAGACTGTTGTTGAGCTATTGGTGTTTGTGGCGATGCTGTTTGAGATTTGGAAGATTCAAACATTGCTCGCACCTCCTAGTCCTGCTACGTCTTGTCCTCCAAGTTCTTCTGCATCCTCTTTAGTTTTCCACTGCACCTGATCACATAGATTGTCTGCTGTTGCTGCTTTGAAACTATCTGGAACTCCTTTGATGTCTTCTACAAGAACTCCTATGAGTGAGAGAAACTTTACTGCGTGACACGTGGTGCACATTCCTCCAGGTGCGAGTTTTTGATTATATTTGCAAACAAGACATACCGAATCAAAACCCATTGTGATAAAGTATTGGTATCCATCTTGAAGTGCTTGTTGCAGTGCTTGTGAGAGTTGGTTCATAAATTGAAAGAGAGGAATTGAATTCAAGGCCATTCCTTTGATGAATAAACATTGTTCAAAGCTATGTTGGGATTCACATTGAGCAACTGTTGCTCCTGTTGCTAGCTCTCTTTGATAACAAACAATTCTGCCGCATTCTATTTGTCGTAGCTTGTCAAAATTTGAGATTATGCCTGGAACGCAAAGAGTGAGAAATGATGCGACCATGCTTTGTTGAGGATCAAACCCTGCATCAAATGCTTTAATCGTAGCTTCTGTTCTTGATTGTTGTGAACCTTTGAACACCCTTTTATCTTCATTTGGATCTGTACTAAATCGTGCATTTCCTTCCTTGTCTTGTGCTATGAATTGAAGTCCTAATGTGTATGAGTAAAATGTTCGCATATACGTTGCTGGAAGTTGCATAAAGCAGAGGATTTTCTTAAACTCACCGCCTCCTTCTTTTGCTTTGTTTTGACATTCTTTTGCAAGGCCTAATTCCTTTATTGCACTTGTTGGTGGTTTTGCTTGATTTGTTGCTGCGTCTTCGCGAATTGCTGCTTGTTGATCATCTGGTGCGGGTTTTCCTGCTAATCTACAACCAAGAAACGTGCTACAAAACCCTGTGTAAAATGATCCGAACCATGCGCTGTTAAGAAAGTTCATGCGTGTTGCGAATTCTTCCACACTTGCAGCTTTTCCGATTTGCAAGCCTTTAAGAACGTCTGCAAGAGATTGGATTACTCCTGTGGCAGTGTTGATGATTCCTATTGTTCCGCAAACTGTTTTGAGCACTTTGAAAACGCGGTTAAGTTTGGTAATCCATTCTCTTTTAGCGCGAGACTCTTCCATGTACGCATCTACTCGTGCTGCTACTTCTGGAAGTGGATCTCCAAACGCGTTGTTGATGACAGGAATGGTGAGAGTAAAATTTACTTGTTCGAGTTCTGAGAGTGTTGATTCTCCAACAAGACTGATAATCTGTGCTGAGCAGTTAAATGTTAGCTTGTTTTGGGTGATGGGTGGAACTTTGTTGGGATCGTAATGAATTTCTATAACCTCTTCAAAGGATTCTTTTCCAAAGTGTTGAGTTCCTGAAAAATCCATTACATCAATTGCAAAACGGTTCTCTTCAACGTTGGCATTCACAAAGCTAAGGTCTTCTCCTTGGCAGTTTTGCGGATCTAGAATCATTGCTGCCATTTTTGCATCGCCAAGAGGTTTGAATGCTATTTTGTGATAGGAGAATACACCTAGTTGGTTCCACGTAAATCTGTCTAAGCCAACCGTTGGCGCGAAGCTTTCCTGGGTTATTTTCCAGTAAGGCCCTTTTCCTTCAATTCTTGAGAGCGTGTTAAGAGCGGAATCTGTTTCTTCGCCTTTGTTGCCTAATGCGTCTTCGTAAGAAAGCTTTACCGTAGAAGCATCTTTTGCAATGATTCCCGCCTTTGGCCACGTGCAAAGCCAAAGTGTTCTTCCTTTTTCAACAGAGAGTGCGGGAAAATCTAATGTGTAGAGGAGATCATAGTTTTCTTCAAGTATTTTTTTCATCTCTTCATCTGTTTTATCTGAGTAGTAACCGTCGGGAAGAACGTGTTGTATAATTGCTTCAACTGCGCTTGACGATTCTGGGTTAAATGGGGGAAGCTCAGAGCAACTTCCTTGCCTGATTCCTCCATTTTCCACAACATCAGTAAGGTCTAGTTGTGCAGTGATTTCATTTACATCTTCAAAGAGCGCATAATAATTAAGCTCCCCTTCTTCTGCGATGAGGGTTGATTCACTGACAAGTCCTGTTCCAAAATTAGTTGTCGCTGTTGGGAATTCTAAAAGAAGTGTTGGCGCTTTGTTGTCAAGATAAAATACTTGTGGAGGTGCTACGAGAGGGTTTTGGGCGTCATCATAGGTTTCTTCTAAGGCGAATTGAAATGCAGATCCTTCTTCACCTCCTAGTTGAACCTCGCTCATTTTTCGTGAACACTGCCAGGATGCTCCTTGTTGAGTGCAGGGAATGTTGAAAAGGGTGTTGCTCACGGAAGGATTGCTCACCCTACTCCCTCCCGGAGTTATGGTTGTCCCTCCACTGATTTGCGCTGTGCTACCACCACTTGAAGCACCTCCTCCACCTGAATCTGCATCTTGAATGGCGATAGGTGTTATTCGTCCAAATACTTGTTGTTGATCAAATCCTGCACCTGCATCATTAAGAGTAAGCGAGATCTCAAAACCTGAATCTCTAACCCAATGTTTTCCATCAATTACTCTCCCTATGCGTATGGAGGCTAGGCTTGGAGGTGTGTTGTCAATTTGTGTTGCAAGAGTTGTTGTTTGAGTGATGTTATTTCCTACAGCATCCACTAAATGAACACTTATGGGGAATGTTGTTTGAGAAAGATCCGGTGCAAAGATTATGGGGTCTGAAAAGCAAATAAATTCGTTTGCGGCGGATCTGCAATTCTGTGTGTTGATAGGAATGTTTTGAAGCGATGGTTTAAGCGATGCAATCTGAACAAGGCTTGATGCATCCACGAATATACTTCCGCCTTCAAGAGATTCTTCTTGAATGAAAAGGGCAAGGGTAAGTCCTTTTTTAGGCAGACTGTTCACGTGATCGAGTAATTGTTCTTGTATTGCAAGTTGTGCTTTGCGCACTTTTGGTGCTAAGCGATCTATTTTAAGTACCTCACAGTGCATCTGTGCATTTCCTGCTTGATCTACTGCTCTTGCACAGACGTTAACGTCTTTTGATCCTGTGAATGTTAATGGAACAGTAACGGTTTGTTCTGCGAATACACAGGTTTTTTGCGCTCCACTGACATTTTTTGCAAGCTGTCCGTCAAAGAGTATGTCTATGCTTTTGAATCCTGAACATTGCCCTTGGCAACTAAAACCGTCACACAACGTGTCTTTTGCAGATATTGTTGCAAGTAGGTTGTTTGCATTTTGTTGTTCGAATGATGCAAGAATCGTCGGAGGGTTGTAATCTGTAAGTAGGGATACTTGTTCAGTGTCTTCAACGGATGCGCCTTCGTTAAGTTGAACGGTAAATGTGTAGGGGTTACTCACGTCGGAGGATGGCTTGAATGTCGCACTGCACACGCCTTGTGAGCAAGTAAAGGTTACTGAGGGAATCTCTGCGATGGTCACCTTTGCACTTGAAGAACCATCATGTTCAACGTCAATACTTACATAATCGTTTGCAGCACGTATTCCCGGAGTTCCCGCAGATCCTGTAACTTCAACAGAGGTTATCGATGCTGCGTGGATTTGCGCTATTGCTAGGGGAAACAGTAAAATTAAGTAAATCATACTCAGTCCGCAAATCTGTTTATGTGTCCTCTGATTCATTTTTGATTATTTGATTGCAATTGATTTGGTTGATTCTCATTAATCTTCATTGCACATTTTATAGTTTTATGTGATGATTTCAGGTTGAATTCTGTCTTTGTAGGCTTTGGTTGCTCCTGTTACGTTGGTTACTCCTGCGATGTCAGGTAATCCTCCTTGAGGGAGTCCATTAAGGTCGTTGGTAACTACTTGTGGAAGAGGGTAGCTTAGCATCTTAAAGACGATGCTTTTTGCTTGGAGTAAGTCTTCTGGTTTGAAGGTAATGTACCCTGTTTCATTGTTGAACGTTACGCCTCCGTGATAGATGCTTTCAAGAGTAATATCTTCAATTACTGCTTTTTTTCGCCTTTTGCCGAGTTCACCTCCTTTGACGGTGTGAGTATCTTGGTATAGCAAGACGCCTTCAACTTCGTATGTTCCAGGAACAATACGAAAGAGGTCTTGACCAGTTATGCGGGTCTCATTAGTAATACTAACAAACGCAGTGTATTCTCCATAGGTGTCATTATCAATGCGCGTAAGAACTATTCCTGCGGTATCTTTAACGCCGATGGGTCCGAAGTCTCCTGGGGAGTATTTACCATCTCCTGCGTAGTTGAGTCCTAGTACTTGTACTTGGGCGTTGAGCTCGAATTCTGGCATGAGTTCTAAGGTGAGATTATCCGCCTTTTGGATTGCTGCGAAGTATGGTTTTTGAATTTGAAGATATCCTTCACGAAAAACGGTAAGTGTTCCGATGCCTGCTGGAAGTTGAGTGATAAGTTCTCCACGCTCGTTGGTTGTTCCTAAGTAGCAACTATCCGTTCCAAAATTAAAACTAACAAAAGCACCGGGAATTGTTTCCTGGGTTAGTGCATTTTTAATGGTGAGGTTTAGAGGGCCTGCATTATAGTTTTGTGGTCTGCATACAAGTTGAGGTACTTCTCTTGCTGAGGGTATGCTAACGTTTCCTTGTAAGTACGGTTTGTTGTTTCGTATGTTTCCTTCGAGAAAATAGTAGAAGTCAAATCCTTCTCCTTTGAGTGCAGAGTCATCTCTGAGATGAACGAGTACAGGAAAGGATACATCATAAAACGTTTGATATTGGATGTAGGCGATGAAAGGAAGGATGGGAAATACTATTTTATCAGGTTTGATTATTGCATCTCCGTTAAGATCTACAAAAATTGGCCACCAGTCCAGATACGTAAAATCAACAGCAACATGGGGGAAGATGGTATCGTTATCCACGTTAATAAGCGATACTGTGTATTTGTCTGCAACAAGTTGCATCTGATCTTGATCTATGAGATCTTGACTTAAAATATTGTATTGGAAGTAATTTGCAGCTCGGTCCACTCGTAGTCTGTTGATAAATGGAAGGACGTTTTGCTCAATCTTCTTTTGTACATCCTGAGTGGTCCAAACTGCGTATTGTCCTTGATCAAAAGTGATTTCGCCTATTGGAGGTAGTTTTTTTCCCGTTATGTTTGGGGCATATTCTGTGTTAATAGTGATAAGATCCATTGCAGCAAGTTCTAAGAATCGAGAGTTTTTCTGCGCTACTGCTATTGCATCTGCCAAGTCATAGATTTCTTTAAGGCGCACATCAATGCGGGAGGTGAATTTGTCAAGCGTGATTTCCTGCTCTTTTTTGAAGGTGAGTTCTTGATCAAGGCGTACTGCTATGTCTTGAGAGGTGACGATTACTGTTGCTTGTGGCTGTGCTTTGCTTACGAGGGTGAAGCCGATGTCTTCAAGGTCTGCAAAGTCTTCGTAGCAGTTGTCAATGTTGTTTTCAATGTAGGTTTCAAGCTGTGCTTCTATGCTGTTTTCTCCTGCGTCTTGTTTGGTAAGGCCTGGTTGCCCTGCGTCTGAGAAGGTGCAGTCTTGTCTGCAATCATTTGGTGAATCCATGTGCCACCAGTAGGGAATGTCTCGTTCTCGAGGTGCATTATCAAAGGGGTATCCTGTAAATACGACAACGTCCGAATCTGTGGGGGTGAATCCTCGTTTGAATACTCTTCCTCCTGTGTATTGAGGATCGGAGACATCGACGTATCCTCCGTGTAGTCCTATTTGTTTAATGCCTTCTTTTGCGGTTTGTTGTATGCATTGTTCTACGAAGACTTGTATGGGTCGTGCTTCGTTTGGTACTTGGGTTACTTCATCGATGAATCCTGGGGGGATTCCTTCCACGCTTTGACCTCTGATGTAGAAGATGAGTGCTGAAGAGAAGAGGAGTATGATGCCTACTATGATGAAGATAGTGATTTGTCCTTTTTTGTTTGCGTGCGGATTCTTCATTTGAGTAGGTTTTACTTTGTACTGTTGTTTTAGTTTGTTGTTACCTCATTGTTTGTCGGCAGGTGAATGCGAAGAGGTCGCTTTTGATGCGTGAGCAGTATTGCGTGATGGTTGCGTAGTTTTTTGGGTCTTCTTGTGCTGCTGCGACGACGAAGCAGAGATCTCTTGCCGTGTCTTTTTTGTTTTCGCAGATGATGATTTTTTGTGTTGGTGTTGAATCGTAGAGTTCTGTTATTGCAGTATCCACGTTTCCTTTAGTGTCTTGTATGAAATGTGCAAGGAAGGTGAAGGAGATGAGTGCTGCGATTATCCAGAAGGTGATGATGGTGTAGACGAAGATTTTATCCCTGTGTTGCCAGGGTGATTCGCGGAAGGTTTTTGCATAGAAGTATTTTTTTTCATGGATGATGTACCAAATGATAAGTGTGTTTACTGCGATGCTGGTGGTGAATGCGAGTGTGAGTAGTTTTCCGAACGTAGGGTAGGTGAAGGTGGGAAAGATAAGAAGTGAGATAAGTGCATTGAACAGTGAGAGGCTAAACCATGCAAGTGCAAGATCAAAACACCATTTTTTTCGCTTGAGGAATCCGTAGATGAGCAGTGCAAGTGTTGAGATAATAACGATGTTGATGATAAGCGCAGGTGTTCCTTGTATGAGTGTTCCTAGGATGATTGTTGCAGGGGTTGTGAGTCCTGAGAGGAATGCGATGAGGTAGAGCGCTCCTAGAAAGAGGGTGTATCCTGTGAGGAGTTTGATTCCTGTTGGGATGTAGTAGGGGAGGTGATGGGTGTTACGATGATGGGTGTTGCGGCGTTGCGTGTTGTGTGCATTGTGCTTTGTTTTCGCAAAGCGTGTTTTTTTGGCAGGGTTTGCTTTGGTAGATTTCGGAGAGGGTGTGGGTTTTTGTTTTCCCTGCTTTTGTACCATGGGTTGTTTTGTGTTGCCCTTGGCGTGCTTTGTGGTTTGCTTCTTAGTGGCAGTGGCGGTTTTTTTGCTTGTAGAAGAGGTGCGAGAAGTTGTTTTTTTGATTTTTGCATCTCTTGCGTGTTTGGTTTGAGAACGTTGTTGCCTAGCTGCCATAGTTTTTTGTTTTTGGTTGTTTTTTAGAGGTACCACTATGTTCAGCTATGCAATAGGGACGAAAACACACCATTCATTTATAAACTTCCCGGGCGTACTTTGAAGTGGTAACTGTTACACTACCCGTTATGTAACTGGAATCCCTTCACAAAGTACTGCTCTCAGTAATGCTCTCAGTACTGCTCTCTTTTAGTAGAAGGTAATGCAGCAAGAGACAAAAAAAGGATCTTAACAAATCTTGTTTCCAGGGCCCAACCTTTGAGCTACAACATGATGTTTACCCGCACTTACAGCAACACCATCAACAAGCATGGTTTCTTTTCCTGTAAGTAATTCATGTTTTGAGAATTCTTTATAATCAATTTGTTTTGTGGAAATCACTGCCCCTTGCGGTGCTACTTGTGTTCCCACCTCTGCAAGTGTTGTCATAAGTCCAACTACTTCTTCATCGCCTTCTTTTGCGTTATCTGCTGCAAGGAGCATACCTTGAGATTCAATTCCTCTTAGTTTTGCTTTTTTAAGATTGCAAAGCACGATCACTTTGAGATCTTTGAGTTCTTCGGGTGAATAATATGCTTTGATTCCTGCAACGATTTGCCGAACTTCAGATCCCACATCAACTTTGAGGACATAGAGCTTATCTGCCTCAGGGTGATCTTGTACTTCAATGATTCTACCAACTCGCAAGTCAAAGGGAAACTCAGGAGGAGCTTCATAGTCAATTCTTGGGAAGAGAACTGTTTCCTTATCAAAGGTAAAGGTACCTTTTCCCCATTCAAGCGAAGTTTCTTGTGTTCCAAGAAGTGCAAGTGCTTGTTTGCTTGCATGAGGTAGGACAGGTTGTAAAAGAATGCTTACTATTCGCGTTAGTTCTGCGCAAGAGTAGAGAACTGCTTCTCGTTCTTCTTCATTTTTCCAAGGTTCTTTTTCATTCATGTATTTATTCGCATCATTGAGCAATGACCAGATCTTATCAATTGCTCTATTAACTTGGTATTGCTCAATAAGTGCTTTAATCTCATCAAGTTTTGAGAGGTTAAAGGGAGAATCATAGGCTTTCGTTAAGGTTGAATTAGTAAATTTCTTGGAAAGCTTGATAATGCGAAGAAGAAGATTTCCATAATCGTTTCCAAGTTCGTTGTTGTAACGATCAACGAGTTCTTCTTCGTTAAAACGTGCATCAGAATCAAGAGGGAATGAACGCAGCAAGTAATATCTAAACGCGTCAAGACCGTATTTATCCACCATGTCAAGAGGATCAACAACATTACCTAACGACTTAGACATTTTCATACCATTTTTGTCGTTGATAAATCCATGTATGAGTACATGTTTTGGAAAAGGCAGATCTGCTGCTCTAAGAATTGCAAGCCAGATCATAGTGTGGAACCATTGAATGTCTTTGCCGATAACGTGGCAATCTGCTGGCCAAATGTTTTTTCCTTGTATTCTTGGACCTGTGTAGTAGTTAAGGAGAGCATCAAACCAGACGTATAAGACATGCGTGGGATCATTTGGAAGGGGAATTCCCCACTCAAATGTTGAGCGTGAAACGGAGAGATCGTGAACACCTTCCTTAATTCGATTAATGATTTCTTGTTTTCGTGATTCTGGAAGGATGTACTTGTTTTTTTCAATGTGTTCAAGAACATCATCAACATATTTTCCCATTTTAAAGAAGTAGGACGGCTCTTTGACTTTTCGAGTAGGTCTGCTACAAGAAGGACAGTTTCCTTCAACGAGTTGTAAATCAGTCCAAAAGGATTCGCAAGGAACACAATAATTTCCTTCGTATTCTCCTAGGTAAATGTCCCCTTTTGCTTCTACTTTTGCGAAGATTTCTTGTACTTGTTTTTTGTGTTCTTTGCTTGACGTGCGTACAAGAAAGTCATACTCAATGGCAAGCGCTTTGTAAAATGATGTGAACACTTGCGCCATTTCATCAACAAATTCCTGAGGAGTTTTGTTTTCTGCTTGTGCTTTTTCTTGTATTTTTTGTCCGTGTTCGTCAAGTCCTACTTGGAAGAAGACATCTTCGCCAAAGATTTTGTGAAATCGCGCAATGCAGTCCGCAAGGATTTTTTCATATGCGTGACCTAAATGAGGCTTGCCGTTGGGGTAATCTATTGCGGTTGTTATGTAATAGGTCATAGTTTAGAAATCTGCATCAACATCTTCAGTGTTCTTCTTTTTTGATTTTTTCTGCTTCATCTTTTTAGTTACGTCAATGTGTGCTGCACAGTGCTCACAGGTAACACGAATGGTGGGAACCCCTCCAATTGTTCTTCTTTTGAATGGTCCTTCCCAACTTCCTTCTTTTTTACATGATGGACAAGTATATACTGCTTGAGCAATGAGCTTTTCTTCGTGCGCTTTTTTCTCCTCTGTGTTTGCACATTCGCTACAAACATATTCTTTTGCTCTTATTTTTGGCAGTCCCGTTTTTTCATCACGTGGCTTTTGCATGAGTCCTTTGCCACATTTTTCGCAAGTAATTTTGTAGACCCAGAGTTTGATAGATCCTCCATCAACGGTTCTGTTCGTAAAATAGATTAATTCGTCCATGCTTTGCGGTTCTTTTAGTTCTTTTACTGCCATGATTCTACCTCGTTTATGTGTTGTATGTCTTAATTGTTTTAATTTCTTGAGTTAGTCTCTTCCTTCGTGTAACACGTGTGAAAGGTTCCTCTCCTGACCTCTTGCGTGAACGTTCTAGCTCTTCTGACGCGAGGAATGGTGAATCTCACACATCACCGATCAAGAGATGTTTGATCATTGCTTGCCTCGTTTGAGTTCAAGTGATAGTGCAGGCTCGTCCACTCTTATGTATTTGGGGCATTCAACTGTTTGAATACCTTTGTCTTTTGCGTACTTAAGTACTTTTTCTTTCTCTTCAGGATTGCGAATTGCAACAACAACGTTAAGACCTTTGCGTTCAGGATGCATAACGCAAAGATCAAGTTTTTTTAAATCTTCTTTTACTTGTGCTTGTTGTTCGTAAAATTTTTTGAGCAGTTTTGGTGCTTGTTCAAGTTTCTTTATGAGCTTATCATAGTCAGGGTAGAAGTTTGTTGAAGAGAGGAGAGTTTGTGCTGCGTCTTCGAGTTCTTTTGTTGCAAAGGAGATAAATCCACCATACCCATTATCAATTACCTTCCACCTCCCAAAGGATCCTACAAGGATATCTGCAAATTCTCCTTTTGCAAGAGTGTCATCACCAAGAGCTCCTGAACAGTCTTCAATAACTAAGCATTCGGATTCGTGACAAATTTTGGAGATGTATTTCATGTCTTGTTGTGCGAAGTACCCTGCAAAACTAGTGAGAAGAAGTGCTGCGCCACCTTGTGCTTTTTCTTTAAGATCAACGAGGTCAATGATTCCTCGTGTAGTTTTGACTCGTTTTAGTGTGAATCCGAAAATGGGCGGGTAGGTTTCAAAGCTGATCCACCCTCCTTGATCGGGTATGAGTAAGTAGGGTTTGGGGTTTATTTTTTTGATTGCACCTAGTGCTATGAGTATTGCGGAGTTTCCTCTTGATGTAAGGTGAGCATGCTCGTGTCCTGTGTACTCTTTGATGAGGTGAAGTACTTTGTCTTCAGACATAGGCAAGGAAGATCAAAGAAGGGTTTTTAAGATTAATGACACTTTGTTTATATATGAACTATTATGATAGTATTGCAAGGGGTTATGATGAGCTCTATGGTGCTGAGCAGCGTGAAAAGCTTGAACGCATTGTAAACCTGCTTGAAAAGAAAGACCTTTGTGTTGAGCCTTCCTGGTCTCTTCTTGATGTTGGTTGTGGAACAGGTATTTCTACCACGTTTTTTGACTGTGCTTTAAGAGTGGGTGTTGATCCAAGTAAGGAATTGCTGCGTATTGCTCGTCTAAAATATTCATCACAGTCTCACACCGTGTTTGTTTTGGGAAGTGCGGAAGATTTGCTCACAGGAGATATTTTGAGTCGCGCTCTTAGAGAGCTTGGCCATCCCGATGATCTTAGCAATCATGCTGGTCTTAGTGATTTTGGTGATTCTTGTTTTGATATGGTGCTTTCTCTTACTGCGATACAGAACTTTTCTGATGTTTGCAAGGGTTTGAAGAACATTCTTCGCGTTGGTAAGAGATTTGTGTTATCGGTTCTTAAAGGTTCTAAGAACGAGCAGATAGTACGTGAGTTTTTGCTTGGGCAAGGCTTTGAGGAGTGGAATATAGGAAAAGATGTTGTTTTTATTCGCTTCTAATCCTTATGCTTTTTTTCTTATGCTCTTTTTTCTTATGCCTCTGTTTCATTATGCTTCTGTTTCTTATTCCTTTTGAGATGTTTCTTGGGAGATGTTTTTTTAAAGCGCTCTAGGGCTCTTTTCCTAGCGGAGTTCTCCAGTATTTTTCCTCCCGTTTTTTCCCTCGTAGTTTACACTACTAAATACGAAATATTTATAAATCAGTGTACCGATACTGTATACTAGTACTCCCAATAGGCATATCAGGTAGTGTACCTGGTAAGGGACGTATTAACCCCCCAAAAAAAAGAGGTGTTGCGAATTGGATATTGAAAAGTTACAAAGAGTTACCACTCTTGCAAAAGAGTTCATGCACCATGGTATGGCGCAGAGTATGGATGATGCCGTCACCATGGCAGAAAAACAGATATACGGCACACAAAGCGTAACGCAAATTAAGCAAGGACTGCAAAGCTCAGTTGTTCTTCAAGAAGAAGAATCTTCAATGATTGTTGCATTAAGAAAACTTGAACGCGTGAACCAAACTCAACAACGCGACATTGCTTCAATGCAACAAAAAATGAATGAAATGATTCAGGTAATCAACAACTTAGAATCACAACTCAACAAACTCAAACAACGCCCACTTGAACAAAAAGCACAACAAGTAATAAAAGAAACAGTTCAAGCACAACAACCACAACAAGATCAAACGGTTGCACAAGAAGAGCCTGCTTCTCAACAGGCGGAAGTTCCACGAGCAACACAAGGTCATGCTCGTTCAGGAAATTTCACCTCAAATGATGTTTCTATTGAGAAGATGTTTTACTTTGGTGTTCGATAGAACACCTTAATTTTTATCACTTTACTTCTATTGTGGTGTTTGCAACAAGCGTTTTAAGAAGTAGGCCTTGGTTTTCTTTTGTGATAAACTGTTCAAGGGTGCAACCCTCAACAGGTATTCCTTGAGGCGTGGGACAAAAGCCATAGGGATAACCCTTAGCGCCAAAGAGGATGTGGCGAATGCGAGTATAACCATAACGCTCACGAGGTGTTCCTTCTTGTATACAATACGTGGGATCCGGGTACTGTTCTTGATTTATTCCTGCGTACACCAAAGAAGGGATAACAAGACACTCTCCAACAGAGAGTTTGTGTTGGAGTAATGCTTGAAGAGCGCGATGAGTAGCATAGACTTCTTTGCGTCTTGTCGCAACATCTTCACTTAACTCCGCCCACTTACGATAATGAATAGTGCCTAAGTCAAAAAGTGCGTGAAGGAACTGCGTCTTACTTAGTTTGTGAGGAGCTTTGCATGCGCGTAGTTCTTCGTAAATATCTAAAAGCGTTCTTGGAGTTTCTCCAACAATAACTGCACATTGTTTTGAATGATCCTCAAAAACTGTTTGAGTAGTTGCAGCGCTCATAGGCCCATCTGAAAGAAGTTCTGTTTGAACCTGTGTTTGTGTGGTGGAGTTGTCAAGTACTGCCCCAAGAGAGTTAGGTTGAGAGGTTGTTCCTTGTTGATTTGCAGCTTTCGTGAGTGGTTTAGCTGCATGTGGTTCTAAAGACTGTGTTGAGAGCTGTGAAGAAGAAGTATCAACAAGTTCCTTATCAGCAATTTTAGTGGTGAAAAGAGTTCCGTTCGCACCTAAAGAAAGACAAGCAATAAGCGTTCCTAATCCCACGGCCGTAGTCCATCGTTGAGTGTTGTTTTGAAAATGATGTGCATGCTCATCTCTGTATTGTTTAAGCTCTTGGATATCGGGGGTGTCAACGAGATCGCAACGCCACTCATCAACGCGGGGAACGCGTCCAAGTTTTGCACGTAGTTCATCCCACTTCTTAAGAGAAACTCTTTCTTTTGTCGTACTTTGTCTTGTTTGCATATCATCTGCTAAGGGATGCTCACTTTGTGCAGACGACGTCATAGTAAAAAGAGTAGATATTCTTTCTATATAAAAGTGCACTTTGTTACCACGAAACAATAGATAATTTTAAATATCCTGTAAGAACAGATTTGCTCATGAGACTACCAACACTCACAACACTCCTCACAACACTCCTCTTAGTCCTACTCCTTCCAAGCGTCATTGCACTCGACATCACACCAACCACTACTTCTTCGCAACACAACAGCATTGCAACATTTAACTTCACCATTACAGGAAATGAATCCACCATCTCTCAAGTAACACTTAGCCCCTTTATTGCGGCAAATGGCGACAACTTTACTGTAACACCCACCATCAATTTTCCTGCCCCTAATGGAAGTGCAGTACAAGGAAGTATTTCTTTTAATATTGAAAACCCATCTCAACCCCAATACAACGCAACGCTTAATGTAAGTGCAGATAACACCACCTCCCTCTTCACACTCACCCTTAACATCCTTCAAAACAAGGACTTTTCTCTTCAAGCAACAGATGGCGAAGCAGCACTTCACAAAACAACCAACAACGTTGTAAGTCATGAAAAGGTAAAACTCACCATTATTAACACAGGCTCACAACCACTTGAACAAGTACGTATTGATAACGTAGAGCTCAACAATGGACAACAAAAGATTAACATTACACCTTCTGAAGATAATTTCTCTCTAAATCCTGGGGAGAACAAAACAGTTTCCTTTGATGCAACACTTGCAGGCATTTCTCGAGGAATTTACTCCGGAGTTGCTAAGGTTATTGCAGACGGTTTTGAAAAACAAGCAACGCTTAGACTCACGGTTCGTGACGCAACCATTTCACTTGAAGTCCTTAACACCGTGCTTCCGAGCAGCGAGAGAAACGTGACCATTAATCACACCCTGCAATTACACAATAATGGAGATTTCGACCTTACAGGAGTGAGTATTGACCTTCCACAAGGAGTAACCCTTCTCTCAGCAACACCTACCGCCATTCTCAAAGGAGAAACAGTAAACGTATCAATTCAAGCAGTTATCCCTCTTGACCAAGATTCTGGAGAAAAAAGACTTGCAGACATTCAAATCAGCTCTAATGAAGGTACCACCACAGCAACACTCTACTCCAACGCAGTCTCAAAACTAAAAGTAAATAACATTAAACTTAAACTTCTTGATTACGTTGCATCAACTGTTTCACAAGACGGAGGAGAATTTGGAAAAGAAGCAAATCCAGGCGATACCTTCTCAATAACCGTTGATGTTGAAAATGATTTTAGTGATTCAGATGACGTTGATTACGCCATTGAAGATATTGAAATCAATGTAGTTTTTGAAGAAGCAGGTGAGGATGGTGATGATATTGAAGGTGATTCAGATCGTTTTGATCTCTCTGCACAAGAAAAAAAGACCGTTCCCATTGATATGGATGAGGATCGCATTGATTGGCATGTAAGAGAAGGAACACACCTCATCACAGTTACGGTGCAAGGCGAGGATGAAAACTCTGCGATTCACACCACCACGTTTACAGCAAAAGTAGTTGTGAAAAGAGACCCTAATGAAGATATCAGGATAACCGCGTATGATGTTTCTCCAACAACTCTTACTTGCGGAGAAGACCTCACTATTGAAGTGGAAGGGCGAAACATAGGATCTCGCTCAGACAAAAATGTAAGACTCGTTGTCTCTAATCTTAACTTAGGAATAGCAGAAGATCTCAAGTTTGAAATGGGAGACTACGCATCAGAAGAATGTGATGCCATTGACAACCCTGATGAAGGATGTAGAGAATTTCTTTTCCGAAAAACATTCACCATTCCAACCGACATTGCAAGTAAAACCTACCCTATCTTGATTAAAACGTACCACGACCACTCCGTTGAGTCAGATCAGAAAACAGTTCCTATTAATATACAATGTGATGAGGTAACTGATGAAACCTCTCAAAGCACTAACGAAGATAGTAACGAAAACTCAAAGACTCAAAACACCGCAACAGCAAATCAAGAAACAAGCAATAATGGTGGCGCACAAGAAACTCTCTTCAACAAAGAACAAGGAAGTACTGATAACACTATTGCTGTGCAAAACAACCTTGCTCCGAAAAAAATTTCTTTTGAAGTCCTTCCCCCATCAGAGCCCACCCAGATAATAAAAAAACAATCCCTTGAAGAGAGCGACCTCTACCTTCCCGTACTCATACTACTCACACTCATAGTTGTTGGGGGTATCATATCAGCAACCACGGCGCTACGAAAGTAGTGCCGTGCTTATTTTCCTACCCTATACCGGTGAACAAAGCAACACATCTTAAGAAACAATCTTCAAAACATGCACAAACATCACGCTCATCTCAAACATTTTCTGAGCAATGTTATGAACTTCTCAAAAAAGTTCCAGCAGGAAAAGTGACGACGTACAAAGATATTGCTCACGCACTTCATTCAAAAGCATACCGCGCTGTGGGAACAGCAATGC
>RFJL01000035.1 GCA_003695435.1 Candidatus Woesearchaeota archaeon | reverse complement strand
ATCAAGATCTGGTTTGTTGATCTTGTAAGCATACTTCGGTTCTGATAAGTTTGATGATCTAGAAGTTCTGTAAGTGTTTTTGATGCTTCTCTTGCAGTATAAGGTGAATTTATGTATTTAAGAATTGTTTGTTTTGATGCATCAAGAGTATCGTCAGATGAGCTTAAAATTCTTGTCGGAAAGAGTAGTGCTTGGTGGGCAGTAATCGTGTTGAATTCTTCGGAGGTATATGACTCGTACGTAATGATAAGAGGGATTTGTTGAGAATTTTGTTGTTCACGCAATCTGCGCACCACTTCAACCCCATTAAGAGGCTCTTCTCCAGGAACATAGCTTTTGCTGGGGTGTAACGCGCTTACAATAAGATCTGCCTTTTCATTGCGATTTAAATAGTCTATAATGTTGGGAAGCGCGAAGAGGCGGGGATCTTGTAAGGGTTCAAATCTTTGGTCTTCGCTACTCAAAAATTTCACATAATTTTTCATAAATCCCTTAATAACTTGATAGGGGTTCGTGAAGACCACTGTCTTAACCTCTGTTTGAGGATTATGTCCAGAAGACATATATGCACTAAATGCTTTGGTGAAGAGATTATTGCTCATGGTCGTGTTAAGAGAGATCTTATTAAAATAGGTTATTATGAAGGTTCAAATTCTTCTTTTCCTCTTCCAACGCAATTTTTATAAAGTTTTGGAAAACTAATTCCTTGATGTTTTGCCCAGACTGCGGATCGCTACTACGTCCAAAAGTGGAAGATGGAAAAACGGTTTCCCAGTGTAGTTGTGGCTATTCTTCAGCAGGCAACGATCTTAAGTTTGAAGAAAAACAAAAAGATGCAGCTCCGGTAGAAGTTGTTGAAGAGGATGTTCGCACCAATCCTTTAACAAAGGTGAAATGTGATAAGTGCGGCCATGATGAAGCAGAATACTGGTTGCAACAGACTCGTTCAGGAGATGAGTCCGAAACGCAGTTCTTTAAATGTACAAAGTGCCACCATCAGTGGCGAGAGTACTAAGTTCACATGCAAGTTCTTTTTGTTCATGGGGGTACAACATTTAAGAGTAGGGAAGAGTTCCTTGATTATTTGAGAAATAAGCCTCTTCAGATCACGCCGAGAAAAAAGTGGAGTGCTGAGTATTTAACTCAAGCACTAGGAGAGGATTTTGATATTATTCGGCCTAGTATGCCTCTTAAAGAGAATGCGCAGTATGAGGATTGGAAGATTTGGTTTGAAAGATACCTTGAACTTTGCAGTGATGAGCTTATTTTAATTGGAAATTCTTTGGGAGGTATTTTTTTGGCAAAATTCCTCTCGGAAAATCAGCTCAATAAAAAAATTCGCTCAACGTATCTTATCTGCCCACCTTTTGATAATGATCTAGACGGGGAGGATCTTGTAGGAGGTTTTGAGTTAGGTGATGACCTCTCGTTGCTTGAAGAACAAGGTGGAAAGCTCACATTACTCTTTTCAAAAGATGACCCTTGTGTTCCTCCTCGACACGCGCACAAGTACAGGGAAAAACTTCCTCGCGCAAGAATCATTGTGTATGAGAGCAAGAATGGTCATTTTCAAGTAGAAGAGTTTCCTGAACTTGTTGAGATGATACGAGAAGATGTGCTATGATTATTATTTGTAAGCCCAACCAGCCTAAAACACGTATTATTGAAGTGACCCCTGATGGCTATAAGATTGCATTGAAGGCATCTCCTGAAAAGGGAGAAGCAAATGAAGAATTACTCAAATTTCTTAAAAAAGAGTTCAAAAAGGATTTTAAAATTATTTCTGGCAGAACATCTAAGAAAAAAATAGTGGTTGAAAAGTAATCATAACACGTTGTGCGTGCCTTTTGTGATTTTCTTTGTGATCGCGAGGACAAGAATTGTACAAAGCGAGTGCCGGTGAGACCTATCTTTACTAGTAGAAATGCTTTTGTTATTCTCTGTTTGGCATGGTGAAGTGCTTTGCCAGGCGGGGTATGATTTTTCTTGGATTTGCGTGATAGGATTGTCCCTGATAGTGTGATTTTTCTCCGTAGTGTTGTGTGCTTTGAGTAACGGGGGAGAATCGTAGGCGGGTAATCGCGTCAAGGTGGCGAATGAGTTTGTTGCTATTCATTGCGCGAATTTCAAGAACTCCTGCTGATCCTATTTGATGTTCAACGTTGCCAAATCCTTGGTCAAAAAAACCTGCGTCGTGCGCGCTAAGGCCTGCGCTTGTACGCTCGTCTGCTTTGACCATTTCCCCTGCAAGATCAAAAGGCAATCTGTTTAATTCGTACGTGACTGCAATGACCATTCTCTCTTTAGGAATAGTGATTGATTCATCACTGGATACTTGAAGAATGTCCCAATAGTCTTCAAAGGGAATATCTCCTTTCGCATTGTCAATGTCAATAGGGTCAAGGTTCTTCGCGTTTGGTTTTGAGATGAATCCTGGTATTTCAAGGTCTAGGTTGATTCTTTGAACAAGCCCGTTTGAGAACATCTCTCTGCGTGGAGCTATGGGTTTTCCATAGGGTGTGTACATGAAGGGCTCTTTTACGTATCGTGCAATGAGTTCTTGATCACTAAGATAGGGATTTCCTTTGAACAGTCTTAGTTGATTGAATCGCGTTCCTTCACGCCAGATAATGGGAAATATTTCAGGGGTTACTTCAACCCATAAATCACCAAGGTACCCTTGAGGAATAACATCGTTAAGAGTGGACCCATCAGTTCTTAGGTGTGCTACTACGCCGTCTCTTCCTGTTGTACTTTTTGGATTTGCAAATCCGTGAATCTGTTCTGGTAGGTTGAGTCGCGTTGTGATGTGGAACATGTAGGTCTCACCAACGTGTAACACGTCTTCTGGTTGTAGTTTCGCTTTTTGGAATTGGTTAATGACGTCCCAGTTTGTTTCATAGGGGCGTCTTGAAAGCGAACCTTTCATATGCCAGCCACTATCTACTGCAAGGTCAATGCTTGCAGGCATTACTTGAGAGTGAGCATCTGTGAAGAGAATGCGTTCTTCTTGGATTAGTTGTTCTAAGAGTTCGTTGCCCAGTGTGCAATTGGTGTATTTTTGAGAGGTGTGCATGGTCATATTATACGTATTTGAGGAAAAGAGGTGCGTTTTATGATAATCCCCTTTTTGAAGTTCTACTCTGAGTGTTATGTGTGAGACGTCGGAGGATTCTTTGACGTCAGAGGATTCTTTGTGTTGTTGTTATGAGTTAAAATTGTTCAACGACGCTATCAAGTGCGTCGTAGAGATCCCTTAAGTCTGTATTGTTAATGAACGTGTAATTTGCAATGTTTACCAACTCATCTATTTTGAAGATGTCTCCTTGCCTGTGCTCCAAGTCTTTTCTAACAAATTCCTCCCATGTCGTAGGATCTCCTTTTCTTGCTCTTTTTTGCATACGTTTCCAACGGATTTCTTGGTCTGCAATTATTGCAAAGAGCGTAAACCTAATTTCACCTTGCTCCCTAAGATTGAAAAAGTAGCCGACATCATCTAGTGTTCTTAGGCCGTCGATTGCTGCACGGCCGGTTCTTTTTGCACGATTGTATGCTTGTTCCATCCAGTAGTGCGGACCGAATTCCTCGCGTTTTCTATAACCCATCGCATCTTCGTTTTCTCTGCCAAAAGGTATTCCCTCTTTAATACATTGTTCTCTTACGAGATCTCCTATGCCAAAAGAGTCATAACCGTGGACTTGGTGTAAGAATGTTCCTGCATGCCCCTTTCCCGCACAGACAGGCCCTACAAGTCCTATGATGAATGGTTGTCGCATGTGTTGTGTTTGGAATTATCTCTTTAAGTGTTTAACGTCGTCTCTTATCTTTGACAACACTTTTTTGAGGTTTTTATGGAATTCTTCAAGTGTACCGTCATTGGAGATGAGAAAGTCCGCTGCCATAAGGCATTTTTGTACTTCTTGTCCTCCTCCTGCTCGTCGTTCTCTTCTGTCAATGATGAGAAAATCTTCAAAAGTGTCAGGGTCTCCTTTCCTTCTTCTTTTTTTGAGGCGTTGGAATCTAATATGTGGATCTGCATCAATTCCAATGAGGTAGAAGTGAAAATGTTTTTGAAAGTATTTGACTTCGCTCATATCACGTATCCCATCGATGACGAAGTATTTTTTTCTTCCTTTGATGTTTTTTGCAACGCGTTTTGCAAGGATGCTCTCTTTGCTTTCCGCTCTTAGTTGGGATCCTAGCTTGCTTAGTGTTTCTCGGTTTATGGGAAGTCCTCTTTCTTTTGCAATTGCTCTTATTTCTTGTGAGAGTGAGTGATGTTCAAAACCATGCTCTTTGAAAAATTGTGCTGCTCTTCCCTTTCCTGAAGCAATGGTGCCTGTAATTCCTACAACAACTTTCATACCTTTTATGATAGAGTGCTACTTTATAGATTTAACTTGTTCATGAGGGAGAAAAGATACCCAAAAACATTATAAGTGAAACTTCTAGAGTTTTCGTCATGGAAGAGGGTTTGTTATTTGTCATTTCAGGTCCTGATGGTGCTGGGAAGGGAACGTTGTTGAAAGAGATTCATAATTACCTTTATGATCGTAGTAAGAAGTACACGCACATAGTAACTACGCGTGAACCTACGTATGGTAGGTTCGGTGCAAGAGCAAGGGCCATGCTTCAATCAGATGGTGATGCTTGGTCTAATAAGGAAAAAGCAACGGAGTTGTTCATTGAAGATCGCATTGAGCATCATGAGCAAGTGATTTTTCCCGCGGTTAAGCGGGGTGCGGTGGTGTTGTGTGATAGGGAGCGTTATGATACTGTTGCGTATCAATCAGCTCAGGGTATGGACACGCAGTATTTGGTGCAACGACATCATGATTTGCAAAGGGAGGGAAAACTTGCACCCGTGAATCTTGCAATAATTTTGGAAGTTGATGTTGATGTTGCTATGAAGAGAAGGCTTGCTGAATCGGAAAAAGAGAAGTTTGAGGATCCCAAGTTTCAGATAGAGCTTAGATCTTATTTTCGCAAGTGTCCTGAGTTTTTTCCCGATACTTCTTTTGCATTTATTGATGCGAACAAACCTGTTTGCGATGTTGTGAGCAGCGTGGTAGAACACTTAGAAACAATTCTTCCATATTGAGAATGTATGCAAAGGTATGTGACGCGCCGCTTAACATGATGCACTGATGAGTTGATACTTTTACTTTTTAGCTGAATTAGTTGAATTTTTTTGAGAAAAGTTGAGAATAAAAAAATTTAGTCCTCTTCGGCTTCGATGTGGTCGAAGAGGGTGGTGTTTTTTTGGATGGTTTTGTAGCTTATTTTTGGTGGTGTCATTGTACCTCTTTTCCCCAGCTTACGCTACAAGCCATTTGAGTGGTTTAATGAGTAAGCGGAGGGTTATATCCCTTAATTCGGTGTTGTAGAAGGGTAGGAAAAAAGACTATATAAAATGTCTGTATGTCAAACATATATTCTTCATTGAGCAATTACGCAAGAGTGATAAGTACGTTTAGTGGTATAAGAACTACTTTCGCTCAAGACCGTCAAGGGGTTTGCCCATGGTGCTGAAGAGGGAGATGAGTTGTGCTGAGAGTACTTGTGCAGTTGCAGCATCAACTTTAATGTTGAGTGTTTTCATGCTCTGCGTTACATACGTGATGTTGTAGACTTGTCCTACATCAGGGAGGTTTTGCAAGATTACCATGATTTTAAGAGGAATTTCTTTGGCATAGTCTTTTTCCTGTACTTTTTTGGCAGCGTCAAGTGCTTCTTCTACTGTGCTGGTGAGTGTTTTTTCATCAAGAGGCAGTAATGGCGAATCATCTTTTTTGAGAAGATCTCCTTCTTCTTTGATACTAATTGATGTGCCGTTGACAATGAACGTAGTCATTTTTTGTGTTTGTTCATCATAGTAGCCTACATGGTATTCTGAGTAATTATTTCCTTGGACCATGAAGAAAACATGCACTAGTTTTGCTTGAGGGTGGTGTTCTAACCATGCTTGAACTCCTTGATCATCTCGTAGTTGTTCTAAAATATAGTTAATTTTCATTGGGCCTCTGTTTTCACGCGTTCGCCTTTTTGGTTTCTTCTTTCTCTTGGGTTTCTTCTTTTTGAGACTTGGTAGTTGTGGTCGTCTTGGTAGTGGTTATTCCTAGATCAATAACTGCCCCATAAGGTCCAGGATTGATGAAAAGAGTTTTCCCTCTTTCTTCATGATGTCCAAAGCATTCATGGATGTGTCCTGCAAAAACAAGTTGGGGCTGTAGTTCTTCAATAGCACGCATAAATGATTGCGATCCTACATGTACGCCATCATAGAGCTCATCAAGAACTGTTCCAAAGGGAGGTTGATGTAAAAGGAAGATGATAAAATCCCCTTTTTTGATCTGTTTTTTATGTTTTTTAATGAAGGCTTCAAACTCAGGTTGTTTTTTTCGAAAACCTTCGCCACCATAGCCAATGATTTTAATTTTGCCTTGTTCCCATATTTGTTCGTGGATGAAGGTTACGTTGTTGAGTTGTGCGCAAATATTGCGTACTTCTTCTTCATCTTCGTGATTTCCATGAATGAGAAGAACAGGTTTTTTGAGTTGTTCGAAGAGTTGGAGGTTTTCTTTTGTGGTATCTCCAAAAACAGTGAAGTCACCCCCATGTAAAATGAGATCGATGTGTTCTTCCTTAATTGCCTTTTTAATGTTTTTAATTGCTGTAGGAGAGTTGTGCGTATCAGTAATTGCAAGGATTTTCATGAACTGAATACGCCAGAGGCAATTTATAAAGGTTTGGAGACGCCCTACGCTCTTTATTTATAAAAGAGAAGAGTATTTATACTACCTCTACTTTTAACCATTTCAAGGGGACGTCATAACTATGACTTGTGGTAAAAAAGGTTTTATAACACTGGTACTGGTATTTGTTTTCATAGCAGGCCTTGCCACTCTTGCAACGATTTCCGTTCTTTCCCACGATGACGTTATTACTGGCCATGCAATTGCTCAAAACACACTTGGAGCACAACAAAACACCCTTAATACGGACACTACCGACTCGGATACTTCTGCACACGCAACAAGTGCTCAGGAAGATGTGAGTGTCTTGCAAGAGCAAACGCAACAACAATTGCTTGAAGAAGTTCAAGAAACAGTTGCACAAGAACAGTTGCAAGAGCAAGAAAAGGCAACACCCATCTATGCTTCTTATACTTCTCGCTCGAGAGGAGGCGGTGGTGGAAGTAGCTCAAGTTCAAGTAGCTCTTCGACATCAAGTTCTACCGCGCCAACCACCGAATCTGTGCAGAAGGAAGGAATTGGTGCAATTGTGTTTTCTTCTGCTGTTGAAGAGCCTGCAATAAAAGACGTTGTTATTGAATATAATTTCATTAGCGTTCCTTCTGACTCTCCTGCAAATATTCCTGCAACCCTTGTGTTTGAGGGTTTACCATATACTTCAACACCCCTTGTGTTGCAAAACGGCAAGGTTTGCACACAGGATTGTTCTACTGTTGATTACCAAGAAGGCACACTCACTGTTGATGTTGAGCACTTCACTAATTACACGACGGTGGGCAATTACCCTGCTTGTTCAGGTACGTTTTCCTCCCCTAGTAGTGTTACAAACAACGACTCTGTTATTCTTACGCTGTTTAATGCTGAACCTGCAAGTGCAGGAAACAACGTAACCCTCTACACTCCTCAGGGGGTACTTGCCAATGCTTCAAGTTACAGCATTTCAGCTCCTTTTAGCACGTATTCTTGGCAGGTGCAATCGCTAGGTTTTGGAAATCACACTTTTTATGCAAGTATCGAACCACTTAATTGCACGCTTAACTTCACTCAGGAAGTTACGAATGTTGATTTTATTGCTCCTTCTGCAATAACCAACCTTACTCGAATAAACGCGACAAACACCTCGTTCACACTTACATGGAATAACCCTTCTGATCTAGATTTTTCCCACGTGGAAGTTTATCTTGACGGAGTGTTTTTTGCGAATATCTCAGATTCCTCTCTTACCATCGATAATCTTCCAAAAGGCGTTCCTCACAACGTTACTTTGTACACCGTTGATCTTAACGGTAATAAGAACACTACAGCAGTTGAGCTCTTTGATGTACGTCCTTATTTTGATTGTTTAACACAACTTGAGTGTGATGATGGAAATCCTGCAACACTTGATTACTGCTCAACGGAGTCTCTTGATGGACTTGTCTGCATTCACAGACCGATTAACTTGTACGGTCGCATTGTTGATGAGGACGGAAATCCTGATGGTGGCGCGCAGATTTCTTTGATTGACAGCTCGGTGTTCACCATTGATTTTAATTCAACAGAAGGTGATTTTGAAGCTGTGCAACCAAAACCCGTTCCCGATCTGGTTGCTGATGAGAATGGAACCTATTATGGTTTTGCAGATCCTTCGAAAGTATTTCATCTTGCAATTAATGGATCTATCAAGCGCGATTTTAATGTTCAAACACACAAGAAAAAGAAGAAAATTGATGGAACGCCAATTTCAAAACCTGCAAATTTCCCCATCATTCTTCCAGAAAATGGAACGCTTAATGTTCTTTTTGAGTCTGCAAGTGCTGGATTGCGCTCTGATCTGCTTATTGAGTCTCCTGTTCAGGCAGTTATTGTGAACAAGTCAGAGGTTGGGAAAAGTGCTAATTTCACAGGTCTTCAAGCAGGTGATGAGGTTGTTCTCTCTATTTTTGTTCACGCAGATAAATGGGGACTTCCTACATATAAGCACTATTCTAATGATTCTGATTACGCAATTGTTGAACGTGTTGATTATAATACGTGGCGCGTTCGTTTTGAGGATCTTGATGCCCAGTATTCTAACCCTGATTGGGATTACAATGATGTTGTGGCACTCATCGGTCTTGACACAACGATTAATGAGTCTTTCAACAATTCCGCACAAGATTGTGATAATGATGGTTATTTGAACTGGCAAGATGATGATGATGAGTGGTGCGATATTAACGAGCACGATTCAGAAGTTGATAAGAATTCAACACAATGGTCCACAGATTACAACGTTGCAGGACATATTGTATACGGTGGAGAGTTTGAGAACGAGAATAAGTATACTTGCGGGGAAAAAGTTCGCTTTTTGATGTTTGGAAAAAACTCAGGAAATCAAGATCTTAACATCACGTTTTATGTGGAAAGTCATGTGAATGGAGGAAAGCCTGATGATGCGGGAACGCCTTGTACCGTAGGAGGTGACATATTGTATTGTGGTGATGATCAAAACCCTCAAGAAACACTGTACTTGCCACCAGATGGACAAAAATATTCCAAGTATTTTGATTTTGAAATTCCCTGCAGTTACCCCGAGGGCAAGTATGATATTCACATACAGCATAACCCCAAGTGGGGTAACATGCATAAAATTGGAAACTTCTTTGTTATTCCCGATACTACTGCGCCAGGCATTCTTGTAGCACCTTCACCACTAATCACCTACACGAATGAAACTGCAACGGTGTATTATGATGCTCAGGATATTCCCCAGCCAGGAACAGTGCGTATTTCAAAAATTGCCATTCTCTTCGGATCAGGTCTTGACGTACGCGTTGATAAGGACATCACTCAGGACGGACCTGACCAGGATTTAGATCCCACTAATGATAATGATTACCTTCTTTCGCAGGGGGGTAGCTTCTTTAATCTTACCTACAATAAGAGCGGTCATTACACCGCACGTTTTACAGCTGTTGATGCCTCAAATAATACTGCTACCTTTGATTTACCTGTCCACGTGTACCTTACAGAAGATGAGGCTAGGAAAATCTATATTGATATGATTAATCAGAAATGGAACAATACTTTTGGATTGACCTATCTTGAAGCAGGAGGAGGATCTGATCCGAGTGATTTCAGGGAGAATTTCTTGTATTACGATGATGCTTGTGAAGAGATTAATGTTGATGTCTTCTTCAAGGACGACCAGTTTGCAACCTATACTCACATGGAATATATGACACCACTTAATACGAAACGTAACCCTACATATTATAGAAATGTTACTCAAAATGAGAGTCGTGTTGACGAGCCCGTTGGAGGGGTTTATGGATACCTTACTGATCAATGTCTAGTACAGCTTAACAATAGGAATACGGATAATAAAAATTATTATCAGCATTATATTCTTGCTCTTGCTAATACTACGGAAGAAGAGTTTAGAGGGAATGTTTCTGAGTATTTGGATTACGTGTGGTGTAAAGAGAACTCCGTCTGGTGTTAACGCGATTAACAAGAGGGCTTTTCTCGACGATTATGTAGCGTAATATTTATATACACTACTTCTACACTACGCCATAAGATTCAGGGGTGGATCATTGAATGAAAAAAAGAGGAAGAGCTTAAGCTCTCATTATAAAAAGAGGTATTATCAAAGACTTCTTGAAGAGCAGAGAACGGTACGCGTAGCGCCGCTCTTTTTTACGCTCCTCATCCTCATTACGCTTAACGCGCTTTTGTTCTCATCAAGCATCACAGGATTTGCTTCACTCGGAACACCCATTGATACTAAAGTTGTTGAAGTTCTTGATCAAAAAGGAACTGTTGATGTTCTTATTGAACTTGACACGCCTTCACCGCTGCAAGCAAGTGCGCAAGAAAAGCAACGCATTCGCGATGCGCAAAGAGAGCTACGCTCCTTAGCAGCATCTTTTCCTCAATCAGATCTTAACATTCGCCACCTGTTTTCAACAAGCAATTATGTTTCTGCAACAGTTTCTCCGCAAGGTCTTGAGGCACTTAGAAAAAATCCCTATGTGAAATCAATTGAATATGATCGCCCCGAACATATTCTTTTGCAAACATCCACTCAATTCATTAATGCAACAAAAGTCTATACGAAACTCAAAAATGGCGTGAACCTTACGGGAAAACATCAATCTATTTGTGTTATTGATACTGGAATTAATTACCTTCACCAAGATTTAGGAGGATCTGCTTTTCCAAACAGTAAGGTGATTGGTGGAACTGATTTTGTCAATGCAGATAACGATCCTTTTGATGATAATGGACACGGAACACACGTTGCAGGAATTGCAGCAGCAAATGGCGTTCTTAGAGGTGTTGCGCCCGATGCAAACATTGTGGCAGTAAAAGCATTTGATGTTAATGGTGCGGGACAAACATCAACAACCATTGCAGCAATTGAATACTGTACGCAAAACAAGACCCTCTACAACATTAGCGTTATTGTTATGAGTTTTGGATCAGGTGAGTTTAAACGATGGAATACTGTGTCTGATTGTTTAGCTGAAAACCCTTCTGCTGAAAGCGCCGCTCTTAGTGCGGCAAGAGCTGCAAACATCACTCTGGTAGCTGCGTCAGGAAACGATCCTGTTGACGACGGAATTCAATACCCTGCCTGTCATCCAGATGTCATCTCTGTTGGTAATTCAGACTATTCAGATACTCGTTATTCTTTGTCTAATGTAGGTGATCTTCTCGACATTTTTGCACCCGGGGTGAATATTAACTCCACCAGTCACACCAGCGCTACTTCTTACGTGTCTTTTACTGGAACATCGATGGCTACGCCACACGTAGGAGGTGTTGCTGCACTTATAGCGCAATATGAATCCCTGCAAAACAACACTCCTTCTCAAGAAAGCATTCTCAAAGCACTTAAATCTTCAACACACACCGTAACCACCGCAGGAAGAACATTTAAACGGCTTGATGCTCTTGAAGCAATAAATGCTGTGCTTGATGTTAATACATCTTCTCGTACTATCAGCTCACCCTACGCAAAAGTTTCGTTTAGTGCAGACGTAGACTATTCTAATAGCACTGCTGCGTTTACGTTTGGTCCTAACCTTATCATATTCAACGAAACATTTTCTGCATATAATATTCCTTCAAACATCACCTTTGTCAGTCTTCCCTATAATAAACGTCCCGTAGTGTACAGAAATGGAGTTCTTTGTTCTTCTCCAAGTTGTAATATTACCAGTTATTCTGGAGGTAATCTTACCTTTGAAGTTGCTGGCTTTTCAAATTATACGTCTGGGCCAAATGCACGACTTGAAGTGTGGGATCAAAATGACCCTGATCACGAATTCCTCAACATTACTAAGGGCAACAATATCACCTTTTTTGCAAATTACACCAATGTTACAAGCGGTCTGTACATTTCTAGTGCGCAGTGTAACATTTCTTTTGCGGACAGTTTTAACAAGGTTATGAATTATAATGCAACAACAAAGCTCTTTGAGTATACACGAAACTTCACCCTTGCAGGTCTTTACACATATAACGTGACTTGCTCTGATTCTAATTATGAATCTCTTAATGTAAGTGACCTTGTTGACGTCCTTACAAGTTGTGCAACACCACCAAGCGGTATTAACTGGACAATCCCCGAGAACAAAACAGTTACTTGTAACAATGACCTGATTACTTTTTCCGATCAAGTGCTTATTATGAATGCTAACACAACACTCATTCTCAATTTCACAAAGTTTAATTATTCATTCCCTACTGCACAGACACTTATTAACGCAAGCAATACCTCAACTGTTGTACTCAATAATAGCGTTATTGAGGGGGCAAATACTGCTGCAACACTCGACATTGCAGGAACAGCAATTCTTGAAAATTTCACCTTTAACAACACAGCGATCTCACTTACAGGAACGCTTCATGCACGCAACAGCAACTTCTATCGTGCATCTCTTCAAGGATCTTCCCAAGCAACAATTATTGATTCAACGTATTCTGGCGATTCTGTTAACCGATTTGAAACAACATCAAATGCAGTGCTTGATGCAGATAATATTACTTTTGACGGCGAGCTACGCCTTGAAGGATCATCAATAGCACGCCTGAACAACTCCGTTATCAAGAACACTTTACAACTGGGGGGAACAGCTGTGCTGAATGCGACGAACACCAGTATTATTAATACCTCAATTTTCACTGTTGCGTTCAACACAGATCCGGTAATTGATGGATTTTTTACCATTCTTGCAACACCTTCCATCTCTGCACTTGCAACACTTCACAGATACTATCCCATACGTATCAACTACACGAATGGCGATCCTGTAAGTAATGCTGTGATAAATGTAACTAACAGTTCAGGCGATCTTATTGAACAAACAGTATCTGACGTTGCAGGGCTTGCTAAGATCCGTCTCAATTTTACTTCCTCAACTGTTTCTGAGACATTCAATGTGAGTGTGAACCCCACAATAACCACCTTGGTGAATACGACAACCCCTCTCGTCTTCACTTTGGCAACTCCTGATACCATTCCTCCAAACGTAACGCTACTCTTGCCTCTTAACAACACTATAACGCAGAACACTTCTCTTAACTTCACGTTTAACACATCCGATGACAATCAAACGGATAATTGCAGCATTTACTTGGATGCAATTTTGAATCAAACAAACACTACGCTTTCTAATGGTGTGCATAACTTCACCATAACAGGTATTGATGAAGGTGTGCACAATTGGTCTGTTTCTTGTACTGATGTGAATGGCAATACTAACACGTCACAGACATTTTTCTTCACCACTGACCTTACCGGTCCTGTTGTTGAACTCCTCACTATCAACAACGCACAATTCAACACGAATACCTTTAACCTCTCCTTTAACACAACTGATGCACTCTCAAGCGTAGTGAATTGCTCATTATTCATTAACGCAACTCTTGACCAGAGTGACAACACCATCACGCAGACCGTTGAGCAGAACTTCTCTGTAACGCGCGCCGATGGAGTGTATAATTGGTCAGTTTCCTGTGTTGATAATGCAACAAATAAGGGGTTAAGTGTTTTAAGAACGTTTGAAGTTGATGCAACTGCACCCACCTTTTCCAATGACGTTCAAAACCCTCTTAGCAGTTCTACGTATACTACAGGTCCTTGGGAATTTAACATTACAGTAAGCGATGCGCACATCGACACAGTCATTCTTGAAATTAATGGTACGAACTATACTGGAACAATCAATGCAGATAATGTTACTGTGCTTCTTCCCAATCTTGGTGCTGGAAGCTATGTTTATACCTGGTACGCAAACGATACCTTTGGTAATAAGAACAAAACTTCCTCAACATATAGCATCCTCCAAGCTGTTCCCGATCTAAACTTAACGCTTAATGGGAATTACAATGATCTTAGCGTAACTTATGGCACCCTAACTACTGCAAATGCAACATCAACAGTGATAACACCAAGCCTTCTTCTTAACGATTCCCTTGTAACAAACCCTCACCTCGCAACGCTTGCTGCAGGAACATACAACTACACAGCTACCTTTGCAGGTAATCAAAACTACTCTGCTCGCAATGTTTCACGAATACTCACAGTTAATCGCGCTAGTTCTTCTTGTTCATTACTCCTAAACCCTGCAAGTCCTCAAGTGTACACCACCGCTCTTAATGCAAGCTGTTCATGCACGAGTCCTGAAAATAGTGCGCTTCTTGAACGTAACAGCACAGACGTAACGAGTGAAAATAATCAATTAGTTGTTCTTGCAGCGGGAACATATAACTATTCTTGCTCTGTTGCGCAGAGCCAAAATTACACAGCTGCGCAGAACCAATCGTTTTATACCATAAACCGCGCAACGCCAGCCCTTGCTATTGCATCGCAACCAGGAACTAGCTTCACCTATGGTGTGCAGAGTAATGTTTCTTGCTCAGCAAATACGAATCAAGTATCGCCTCAATTCTTCCTCAATGGAACTGCAATCGCTTCACCGCATGTAACGACGCTTGCAGCAGGATCCTATAATTACACCTGTAATTCATCACAAACTCAGAATTACACTGCTCACAGCGTTGAGCAAATTATTACCGTTTCTAAGGCAACACCCTCTGTCACTCTCCAGTTGAGTCCGAGCAGTTCTTTGATTACTTCAAGTCCTCCAACGAATTATTATCTGGAGACATGGGGTGCGCAGTGTAGTGTGACGCCTTCAAGTTTACCTGTGCAATTACTCATCAATTCAACAGTGGTCACTACACCATATAATGACGTGCTTGCTGCAGGAACATATAATTTTACTTGCAGAGCTGCAGAAACACAAAACTACACAAGTGGGCAGTTTGAACAGCTAATCGTTGTTGAAAAACTCACCCCCGTACTTAACCTTACACTTAATGGTAATGCAGGAGATATCAGCACGATTGAAAATACCAACGTGACTGTCTGGACCAACCTCTCAATTCCTGAGTCTCTTGTACTCACGAGAAATGGAATTATCATTAATTCTGGTATTCCCCCTCTTGAAAATGAAACTAATTACACCACTGCAGGAACCTACGTGTTTAATTCCTCTTTTGCAGGGAACCAAAACTACAGTGCTACATCTCGTTCAAGAATTCTTACAGTGAATTCTCCTGCTCCACCTCCTAGCGGGGGCAGCGGTGGTGGCGGAAGTGGCGGGGGCTCTTGTATTGCTACGTGGAGCTGTTCTGAGTGGAGCGAGTGTTCTGCAGGTGTGCAAACAAGAAACTGTACGCAAACAAACTCCTGCTCAAACACCAAGAACAAACCTGTTGAGATTCAGAACTGCGTAATGCCTGCAGTAACTCGAGAAATAGGAGGCTCCTTCATCCCTACGCAAACACCTTCAAGAACTCAGCGTAAGAGTGCTTCCTGCTTTGATGGCGTTCAAAATCAGGATGAAGAAGGTGTTGACTGCGGAGGTGTGTGCAACAAGACTTGTGTACCTCCAGGTATTCAAAAACCGCAACCAACTACGAGTTGTGGCGATGGAGTTTGTTCGGTTGATGAGATGTGTTCTTGCCTTACAGATTGCAGACCAGGAAATGAAATTCTTCTTGTCATCATCATTCTTATCGCATCGGGACTTCTTGGAATTGCGCGAGGCTTCAAACATAAAAAACTACATGAAAAAGTATCAAAACCAACTAAGAAGCGTTATTCACAAAAAGGTAAGAGGGTTTCTGCTAAAAACAATTCTGATGATAAGATTCGAAGTAAGAGGGGGCAGCCCACGCAAAAGACACAGGGGACTCAGACGCGAAAGAGGCAGATGCAAACGGCGCACAAAACCCCCTTTTCAAACAATCCACTCTTTTCAAGATTATTCGGTGAAAAAGATCCTCTTAAACGATATGTCCAAGACCAACTCAGAAAGGGAAAGTCTAAGGAGGAAATTGCAATGGAAATGAAACAAGCAGGAATTCGTCCTGAGCGCGTAGAGGAGGTACTTAAATGAGAAGAACATTCACGTTAGGATTGATAACCTTGCTGTTGGGAATAGCATTGTTCTTCATTCGTGAGAGTCTTAGCTTTACTTGGCATGTCCCGGTACTTTTAACAATGCTCATCACGCTTATTTCCCTTTCTTACTTTATCAAAACAGGTAAAGAAGAAGATTTATGGTGTTCGTTGGTCTTTGCAACAGCGGTTCTTGAAATCCTCATCTATTACACCATTCTTTGCTACTCCTGTAATCTTATCTATGGTGTGCTTGCAGGACTACTTTTTGCAGGTCAAATAAGTGTTGCGTACCTTTTATATGATAAGAAGCGTACAGATAAGACGAAAAGAGTGTTTGAGAAAACAATCCCTCTTCTTTGCGCACTTGGTCTTATTGAATTTGTTTTCGCAATTTTGTTTATTGTCAAAGCTTCTGTGCTCAGCGCAGCAAGCTTTGCACTGATGGTAGTGCTCTTTGCAATTATGATCGTTGCGCTTGAACGCGCATATGAGTACTACAAGAACAACGCTAAGAGCATTCCTAAAGAGGTGCTCTCAAAAAAGTTAATGCGTAAAATTCTCTGTGCTCTTATTATTGGGCTGGGGGGTTTTGTGCAATACCTAATAATTTGTGGGGTGGTATAATGTACCAAAGATACATAAAGAAAAACGGACAAGAATTGGGACCCTATTGGTACCACAGTTTCAAAACAAGAGATGGAAAGGTAAAATCAGTCTACCTTGGATCCGATGAAGAGTCTGCAAAGCTCAAATTAGAGCAGTTGCGCATTGAGCGTGCTGAGCTTCGTCGCGAAGAGGACTTGAAGATCGCTCGTCTTGAAGAGCTTAAGATGAAACTTCGACGTCCAACTGATGAAAAAACGCAAGAAGAACTTCTTGCAGAAATGGAAGAAATTAAGGCATTACTCAACTTGCCAAACTAAGTTCCTCTTAGAAACCCCGCAATCATTGTGGTTTGCTGGAGGGAGTTGTAGATCAAAAGACCCTTTTTCGCTACGCGAAAAATACGTCGCTGCCTTTTAGGAGAGTAGCAGTGGGCGGGGCGTATCAGGAATGAGCTTTACGCTCTTAGCTCTCTCCAGTAAAACTACAACTGCATTTCTAAGAGGACTCTTCCTCTTTTTTATTGTAATGCGATGACGAGTATGTCTTTGAACTTCGTCACGTGGTGATCTGGGCGTTGGTAATCTACT
>RFJL01000034.1 GCA_003695435.1 Candidatus Woesearchaeota archaeon | reverse complement strand
TTCAGGAAGTTCTAATTTTTTTGAAGGCAACATTGACGATATACAAATTTTTGATAGGGCTTTAACACCTCAGCAAATTCAAGCGCTCTACAACAACAGGACAGATCTTATTGTTAGTACGGAGACAAGTGTGGGAGATGTGTGGGAAGCGTGCGTCACACCAAACGATGGGTTTGCAGACGGAAGCAAAGTATGCTCAAATAACATAACAATTCTTCCAGACGTGAATACTGCTCCAACTAAACCGGTTCTTCTCACACCTACGGATGGAAACACTTCGCTTATTAACAGAACTCAAGTTTTCAACTGGACGGCTTCAACAGATAACGAAGGAGATCCTATCTCCTATCAACTTAACTTAACAAGCGACCTTTGTCCTCAAAGAACGTTTATCACAACGGATACTAACTATACCATCAGTGGTCTTAATACAACTGATGAGTGTGGGGTGCATTACTGGTCAGTCACTGCAAGTGATGGTTCTCTTACCAACACATCCGAAACATTCAACTTTAGCATTGAGCCTACGATCATCTTAAGTTTTGTGAGCAACGTAGTTGACTTTGGAGATATGATGCCTGGAGAGGTTAATGATACTGAGGATGATAATCCCTTGCCGTTCATTATTGAAAATTCTGGAAATGTTAAGGCAGATATTCTCAATATTTCAGCTTCAAACGCTCTCTTCACAAGCGTCGCCTTCCCGAGCTCCTACTGGCAATTTAAGGCAGATAACAGCACAGAGGTTAATTCATTTAATTGGACGGGTTCACTTACCTCTTGGGTTGATATCTCTGCAAGTAATCAGACAATCATAAGAGGATTAAAGTATGAGACTTCCAACAATTCCGCTCAGATTGACATCCGCGTAGAAGTTCCATCTTCAGAGCTTCCTGCACTAAGACAATCAACATTAACCATTGTGGGGGCGCAGACATGATTCGCAAGATTATTTTCTTCACCCTGTTCGTAACACTTCTTATCAGTGTGAGCGCGCTTGGTGTTGCGCCCTCCAAGAAAATAATAGATTACGCACCAGGAAAAGTTGTTAGAGGAGAGTTGGTTCTTATTAACAATCAACATGAATCCTTCACAGCACATGTCGCAGTGCAAGGAATACTTGCGCAGTATCTCAACTTTTCACTCACTGATTTTGAAGTGTCATCTGATCAGGAAAGAATACTCATACCCTACACACTCATCTTACCGCTTTCTCAGCTACCGGGAGGTGAGCACGTAACTGAAATCGTTATTTTTCAAGAAAAAGAATCTTCACAAGCAATGGCTGCTCAATTCGCAGTTATTTCTTCATGGACGCTCCTTGTTCCCTTGGAAGGAATAGCAATTGAAGCAGACTTCTATGCTGGCAAGGCAAATCCGGGAGAAACAATAGAATTTAGCATACCTGTAAAGAATACTGGTTTGGAAGACCTTGAAAATGTTCACGCAACGATTGAAATTGAATTAGATGGACGTACAGTAGGATCAGCACAAACAGATTTTATAAACCTCCCATCATCAGATCATAAAAAACTCACCGCGTATTGGAAGACGCCCCTAAGAAAAAACAGGTACACTGCAAAAGCAACAATCCACTACGCAGATCTAACAGAGGTTCTTGAAAGGGAGTTTGTTGTAGGAACGCCCGCGATAGGTCTCTCTCAACTTATTCTTGAGAGCTTTGAGATTGGAGAAGCAGCACATGCAAGAGCGGTGCTCTACAACGATTGGTTCGAGCCTGTAAACAATGTTCGACTTGAAGCAACAATATCACAAGGAAATCAACCTCTCGTCTTCGCACAATCCCCTCAGACGTCAATAGAAGCATACCGAGAACAACAAGTAGATCTGTTCTTCCCAACTCAAAAACTCACAAAAGGAAAATACACACTCGCAATAGACATTATCTCTCCCTTTGACAGAACCACTCAAAAAAGATCTCTTGAACTCTCAGAAACAGGAGCCAAGCTTGAAAGCATAGAGCCGATTACGGCAAAGGCAGCAGCGGCATCAAAACAGTTTAATAAGGACTCTCTTCTCATACTAGTAGTACTCATACTCATTGCATTTAACATTTATTGGGTGGTGAAGAAACGTGACTGAACATTATTATTCAAAAAAACCCACGAGTAAGAAAACATATAAGGAATTTGACATTACCATAAATGGTACGTCCTTTACTGTTGAAACGGTCTCGGGACTTTTTTCGCTCTCAAAGCTTGACAAAGGAACGCAAGTGCTACTAAAATACGCAAGGATTCCCTCAAAAGGATCTCTTCTTGATCTTGGCTGTGGCTGGGGACCTGTTGCACTATACGCTAAACTCAAGTATCCTGACTTGGAGGTACATGCAAGCGATGTGAATGAACGCGCAGTAGAGCAAACAAAAAAGAATGCGAAGAGAAACAACGTTCACATCAAATTATGTCAAAGTGATGGTTTTGAGAATATCCAAGAACGATTTGATGTAATTTTGTTTAATCCTCCGCAAACTGCAGGAAAACAGATCTGTTTAAGATTAATTGAGAATGCAAAGGATCATCTCAAAAAAGGAGGGTCTTTGCAGATCGTTGCAAGAACGCAAAAGGGAGGAAAATCGTTTGCTCAGTTCATGAAAGAAGTCTATGGAAATGTTGAGGTGATTGGCAGGGGTTCTGGATACTCGGTCTACTGCGCATATGTCTGAAAAATCTCTTATCAAGGATTTTGATAAACTCTCAAAACAAATTTTATTCTGTTTTATTGCAATCTGCATTCTTCTCATTGCAATCACGTACGCATCCTTCGCGCAGTTTTATTCCGCAATGAAAGCAAGTAATAGCACGGAGAGTGACTCGTTTACTGCGCAAGTAGTTCTCAACACACTGCAGTACGAGCCAACAATACAACCTCTTGTGCAGATAAAAATTTCAGGCTCACCACACAAATATTATATCTTTGTAGAAGAGACAAATAAGACGTATTCCTCTTCTGAAATAACTTCAGAATTTACTAAATCTTTTTTGCTACCTAAAACGTTTTTTGGTTCAACAATTCACGTACGTTACGGCATTGAAAAGGGGAAAGAAAAAGAATTAAGCGTGCTCTTAGTTGAGCGACCGGAACCACAAATACAGTTTAACTAGATTTCTTTGATTCCTTCTGTTGTTAAAGCTACCATTCTGAAGGGAACTTCAAGAGAGATGAGTGCGCTAAGAAGTGCCATGTGCTCTTTTCCTGATCCTGAAATGATATTAAGAGCAACATCATCTCCTAGTTTTCCTTTGAGATGCTCTTTAATCTCTGCGATCAACTCATCCATAGGCGCACGTGAATTAACGACGCACATCGTAGCATCTTTTTCTCCAGAATAGTTTTCTCTTCCAAACTCGTTGGTGATAAGGAAAATGTTATCCCAATCACCTTCTGCAATTAGGCGTGAGACATGTCCCCACGTACCCTTTCCTGTTGAGAGTACTGCTACAAGATCAGTCATGGTTGCAATTTTCAGAATGAACGTGCTCTTCCGACTCTTCGTTTTTCACTTCTTGTGCTTCGGGTGCATCTTTTACTTCTATGATCTCTACATCGAAGATGAGTTTTTTTCCTGCAAGAGGGTGGTTAAGATCAAGAATGATAGAATCTTCCTTGACTTCTTTAATCAAGGGGTAAAATACTTGACCGTTTGGTGCTTGCATGGTAAGTCTCATACCTTCTTTTGGTTCAATGTCTTGTGGTAGTTGGTCCCGTGGAAGTTCAATGCGAGCGTTTTCATCAACTGGGCCATATGCATTTTCTGGTTCAATCTCAATTGTTTTTTTCTCGCCAGCACTCATGCCAACAACCCCTTCATCAAAACCAGGGATGACTTGGCCTTGTCCTACGGTAAATTCAAGAGGTTCTTTTCCTTCTGAACTATCGAACGTTACTCCATCAACAAATTTTCCCGTGTAATGTACGCGCACGGTTTGTCCTTTCTTAATACTCATAGAGCGAATGCCCGGAAAAGGCTTTTTAAACATTTGGGTATTTCACACTCCTATGACCCTTTTCAGCATTCAAGAAATCATAGATATCATCATCATGACTCTTGCAGTAGGGTTTATCTTCAAAGACATGTTCAGAGCCCCTGCTCCACAAGTGTACGACCCGCTCAGAGCAATTCAAAGCCGAAAGTATGACGATTTCACCTTTGCAATCGTTGTTACGGCGCCTGCAATCATTCTTCATGAATTTGGGCATAAATTCGTAGCTCTTGCATTTGGTTTACATGCAGTATTTCACGCAGCATATACTTGGTTGGCAATAGGAGTCTTACTTAAACTGTTCATGCCAGGGTTTATCTTTTTTGTTCCTGCTTATGTTGCAATTCAAGGTTTTGCGGGACACATCCCACACGCACTTATCGCATTTGCAGGCCCAGGAGTAAATCTACTACTCTACCTTGCATGTAAGATTGCCTTGAAGCTTCAAAAAGTTCCATCAAAATATGTTAAGGCAGTAGTGCTAACTCAAAGGATTAATGGAGTTCTATTCCTCTTTAACATGTTACCCATTCCCGGTTTTGATGGTTTTCAAGTATACTCGCAACTCTTCCAAGCACTTTGATGTATTTTGGCGCATTTTGGCGCATTTTGATACGAGCAGAGGTTTTTTGTTTCGTACCTGTTTATGAGTAAATAACTCTTTTAAATCTCACAGTCTCTTAAAACTGTTGATGCCGACAAAATACATTGTAGTTACTGGTGGGGTTCTCTCGGGGCTAGGCAAAGGCATCGCAGCGGCATCCATTGGTTTTCTTCTCTCATCACAAAAAAGAGTAATTCCCGTTAAATGCGAGGGGTATCTTAACATTGATCCTGGAACGATGAACCCTATTGAACACGGGGAAGTGTTCGTTCTTGATGATGGTGAAGAAGCAGATATGGACTTTGGACACTATGAGCGTTTCCTTGGTATTTCTTGTAAAGCTCATTGGAATGTGACAATGGGTAAGATCTACCAAAGTATTTTCGAAAAAGAACGTAAGGGGGAGTACCTTGGAAAGACGGTGCAAATGATCCCTCACGTCACTGACCAAATCAAAGAGACGTGGAAGTCCATTGCAGAAGAAGAAAACGCAGATGTGATGCTCATAGAAATAGGGGGAACGGTGGGCGATATTGAAACCGAAATGCATATTGAAGCTGCACGCCAACTCAAACATGATTTGGGTGAAGAAAATGTGTGCTACATACACCTCACATACGTTCCTATTCCGCCAGGTGTGGGTGAGCAAAAATCAAAACCAACTCAACAATCAGTAGGTCTCCTGCGACAAAAGGGAATACAGCCTGATATCATTATCGGACGCTGCTCTGAGTATCTTGAAGAGGGTATTAAGAAAAAAATCGCTACGTTTTGTGATGTTTCTCCTCGTGCAGTAATCACAGGTCTTGACGTTGATTCTATCTATAAGATCCCTCTTGTCTTCTATAATGAAGGCTTAATGGACATCCTCAATGAAAAGCTTCAAATGAATGTTCGCCCAAATCTAAGAGAATGGTCTGATCTTGTGCAAAACATTGCAAAAGCAGATGATGAACTTACTATTGCAATCGCAGGGAAATACACAGCTCTTGAAGATAGTTATGCAAGTGTTGTTGAAGCAATTCATCATGCCTGTGCGCATCTTAAAGCAAGGCCGCGAATTTTATGGGTGGAAACCACAAACGCACAAGAATTACTCAAATTAGAAGAAGCGGATGCAATAATTGTTCCTGGAGGGTTTGGCACAAGAGGTGTTGAAGGAAAAATAGATGTTATTCGCTTTGCTCGAGAGAACAGAATACCTTTCTTAGGAATTTGTTTGGGTTTGCAACTCGCAGTGGTTGAGCATGCTCGTAATAAGTGTGAATTGCCCGATGCTCATAGCGCTGAGATGAAGGAACATGCAACGCATTGCGTAGTGGACATTCTTCCGGAGCAAAAAGGGATTACACAAAAAGGGGGTACGATGCGTTTGGGAGCGTATGAAGCAGTTATTCTTAAAGACTCTTTGGTGTATCGGCTCTACAATGCACAAAAAGTCTCTGAGCGCCACAGGCACAGGTACGAAGTTAATCCAGAGTATCATCAAGTTCTTGAAACAAGGGGTCTGCGCTTCTCAGGAAAATCGGAAAATGGCAGATTAGTGGAATTTCTTGAACGCACAGATCATCCTTTTTTCGTAGCAACACAAGCTCATCCAGAGCTTAAAAGCAGTCTGCTCAAGCCAGCGCCGTTATTTTTTGGTTTATGTGCTGCTGCATTGCACATCAAAAAAGAGCGAGAAACCCTTGCAAGAGCGGAAAAAACCTCTTAGTACTAAAGTACTACATAAGGTACTTTAATACACTCACAGAAGTAGTGTAAAATATGTCTTTTTCGTCTTGGTGCATCAAACTCCTCTTGTTTTTTTGATTTGTTGTTCTTGGTGAGAAGGTGTTGTGTGTCTGTATGGCGTGTCCGCAGCACCGTATGAAAACGCCGTATGTTCTCTGCACATATTCCAATACTTTTAAAAACGGCTTTGAGTTCACGGGGTACTATGTCATCACGAAGAGAACGGCGCATGCTCAGATCTCGGGGGGAGCGCTATGTTCCTAAAAAAGAGGAACCTCAACCACGTTCTACCCCAAAAGAACATAAGTGGGAAGCAACTTACAAAAAGTACTACAAACAACTCATGTTCATACCCTTTATTATTTTGCTCGTAGCTTTAGGCATTCTGTACGCTCATTACGCACAAACGGGTGAGTTTATTGATAAGGGCGTTAGTTTGAAAGGAGGAATTACCCTCACCGTTCAGACTGATAAAGTAGTAGACGCAAAAGAAGTGCAAGCAGATGTGGCGAAAATTCTGGGTGTTGAAGTAAACGCACGTGCCATGACGCAAGCAGGACAACCAGTGGGTATCATTATTGATGCAGCAGATGTTTCTGAAGATGAGTTAGTAGCAGCAGTTAAGCAAGTTATTGGAGACTTTGAATCGTACAGTGTTGAAGAAATCGGGGCAAGTCTCGGAGAGTCTTTTTTCAAGGAGACTATGATCGCACTTCTTCTCGCATTCATCTTTATGGGTGTTGTGGTGTTTGCATATTTTAGAACACCAATTCCAAGTGCAGGTATCATGCTTGCTGCAGCATCTGATATGATCATCACTCTTGCAGTACTTGATATTATGGGTGTAAAATTGTCCACCGCGGGAATCGCAGCACTTCTCATGCTCATTGGTTATTCTGTTGATACCGATATTCTTCTTACTACAAGGGTGCTACGCCACAAAGAAGGAACTGTTTTCACAAGGATGCTCTCAGCTATGAAAACAGGTTTGACAATGACTGCAACAACCATGGCAGCACTCATTGTTGGTCTTATAGTTACTCAGTCAGAAGTTCTCAAACAAATACTTCTCATATTATTCATCGGTCTTATCGTTGACGTTGTAGTGACGTGGCTGCAAAACACAGGTATTCTCATGTGGTTTATGGAGAGGAGGGAAAAAGCATGAAGTTCAAAAAACTCTTTTTTAACGTAAGAGTGCTCTTACTTTTGCTCTTTGTTTTTTTTGCACTACTTGCAATCAATCCTAATCCCTCTGCTTCAGGAGTTATCATCACTCATGTTGCACCAAACAGTTCCGCATCACTTGCAGGATTTTCTGCATATAATCCGCAAGATTCTCCCAGGTCTTATGAGCGTATCATTGCAATTAACAATCAAGTCGTTCAAGATGAAGCTGATTACCATGCAATAGTAAGTTCAGCACAGCCAGGAGATACGTTACAATTCAAAACAACAAAAGGATTATACAGAGTTACTGTTCTTAATGATACAGATATTGGCTTGTCGGTGGCCGATGCACCCAAATCAAACATTCGAAAAGGACTTGACCTGCAGGGAGGTATTCGTGTCCTCCTCCAACCCGAAGAGCCCATCTCTGTAGATGATATGGACATTGTTCTTACAAACTTACAAGAGAGACTCAACGTTTTCGGACTTTCCGACGTCATAGTGAGATCTGCAAACGATCTTTCAGGAAATCAGTACATTCTCATAGAAATGGCCGGCGCTCAAGAAACAGAGATTAAAGAACTCATTGCAAAACAAGGAGTGTTTGAAGCGCGCATAGGAAATAAAACAGCGTTTACCGGAGGAGATGATCTTACGTATGTGTGTAGATCGTCCCAGTGTTCTGGGATTGATCCTTCAACGGGTTGCGGAACGCTAAGCGATGGCTCATGGGCTTGCGGGTTTAGATTTTCTATCTCGTTATCTCCTCAAGCAGCGCAAAGAGTTGCAGAACTCACAGCGCCTCTTGAAGTGATCCCAGATCCGAATTCAAGAAGTGGCGGTTACCTAAGCGAACAACTCAGGTTCATTCTTGATGGACAAGAAGTTGACGCACTCAACATCGGAGCAGATCTTAAAGGGGTTGCTGCAACGGATATTTCTATTTCTGGGTCAGGAACGGGTCCTACTGAGCAAGCAGCAGTGCAAGATGCACTTACCAACATGAAACGCATGCAAACTATTCTTGTTACAGGTTCTCTTCCCGTAAAATTGAACATCGTCAAAACAGATACTGTCTCGCCAGTATTAGGAAAAGAATTTGTACGCTCAGCAATTATCATGGGAGCACTTGCAATACTTGCAGTTGCTCTTGTGGTGTTCATAGCATTTAGGAGGTGGGAAGTTGCGGTTCCTATGTTGATTACCATGATCTCAGAAGTGATTATTCTTCTGGGCGTAGCAGCTTTAATCAGATGGAATCTTGACCTCGCAGCTATTGCAGGAATTCTCGTAGCAGTTGGAACAGGCGTTGATGATCAAATTGTCATTGCTGATGAAACCCTAAGAGGAGAAAACAAGAGAAAAAGCTTCAAAGAACAGCTTAAAAATGCGTTTTTCATTATCATAGGAGCATATCTTACTACGATGTTTGCAATGATTCCGCTTCTTTTTGCAGGAGCAGGTCTTGTAAAAGGATTTGCAATAACTACGATGATCGGAGTTACCATCGGTGTTTTAATCACCCGCCCTGCTTTTGCAGCAATGGTGGAAAGACTTCTTTAAAGACAGGTTTAATGTAAAAGAGAGGAAGCGTCTTTAAGGAAGATTCTAGAACGCGTACGGGTGAAGAAGAGTACACCGTAGGGCAGTCCTATGATGTTATTGCAGAGGTTGAGCGACACCACCTTTATATACTCTTAATTATCTTGTTACAACATGTCAAACCTTTCCAAACTCAGATCAGAACTCATAGAGTACACAAGGAAAAAAATACGTGAGAGCGTAAGCGAAGATCAACTAATCATACAAGCAATAAGTTCAAGTGAAGAGCTTGACAGAGTTCTTAACATCCTCTCAAAACGATTAAGAGAGTGGTACGCATTGTACAACCCTGAATTTGAACACGCAATAGATTCACATGAGGCTTTTGTTACGATACTTCTTCAAGGAAGAGATGTACGAGAACCAAACACGATGGGAGCAGATCTCTCTCAAGAACATGTACAGGAGATGCACTCCCTTGCAAGACGCATTGCAGACCTTTATGAGCTTAAAAAAGAAGAACAAAACTACATCAACGAGGTCATGGAGGAGAACTTTCCTAATCTTAAGGCGGTTGCAGGGGGGCTCATCGGAGCAAAACTTCTTGCAATTGCAGGTGGAATTAAAAACCTCATGCTCTTTCCTGCATCAACAGTGCAGATGCTAGGTGCTGAAAAAGCGTTTTTCAGACATCTTAAGAATAAAAAAATAAGCCCTCCCAAATACGGAATCCTCTTCCAACACCCTCTTGTTACAAAAGCGAGCAAAAAGGATAAAGGACGCGTGGCACGAGCACTTGCAGATAAAATCTCAATAGCATCACGTATTGATTATTTCAAGGGAGAGTTTAAAGGAGACGTGCTTATCAAAGAAGTGGAGGAGAAGTTCTCATGAGGGAAACTCGCCTTAAAGGGGTATTTGAAGAAAAGGGTCGCTTGTTTACCAAGAACCTCGTTCCTCGAAAATCCGTTTATGGGGAGCGCCTTGTGAGAGTTCAAGGGGTTGAGTATCGCGAGTGGGACCCTCGCAGATCCAAACTTTGCGCAGGGATAAAAAAAGGAGCAAGTCAAATAGGAATCTACCCTGATTCAAAAGTGCTCTACTTAGGAGCTAGCACTGGAACCACAATTTCTCATGTGAGTGATATCGTAGGAGAAAATGGATTTGTTGTTGGAGTGGATATCGCTCCCCGAACTACCCGAGAGTTAGTTTTTCTAAGTGAAGAGAGGAGTAACCTTGCACCTCTTCTCGCAGATGCAAATCACCCAGAACACTATCCTCAACTCATAGAATTTGACGCTCTTTTTCAAGACGTAGCTCAAAAAAACCAAGTAGAGATTTTTCTCAAAAACATGGCATTGGTTAAAAAAGGAGGTTTTGGTCTTCTTTGTGTTAAGTCTCGTTCAATTGATGTTACAAAAAAGCCAAGTATAATATACAAGGAAGTTCTACGTGAACTTGAAAAACACATCACTGTTGTGGATAAGAGAACACTTGAACCATTTGAACAAGACCACATACTCTACATTTGCAAGAAAAAATGAACGTATACAACACCCTTACTCGTAAAAAAGAACTCTTCAAACCCATTGAAGAAGGAAAGGTGAGAATCTATGCATGCGGACCCACCGTCTATAATTTCGCACACTTGGGAAATTTTCGCGCATATGTTTTCTATGACCTTCTTCGGAGGTACTTGATCTACAAGGGATTTAAGGTTACCTTTGTTTCAAACATTACTGACGTTGATGATAAAACCATTCGCGATTCTCAAAAGGCAGGAAAAACTCTTAAAGAATTTACTGAGTACTACACGCAGGAATTTCTCAAAGACCTTGACGCACTAGGCATTCTGCGCGCAGATATCATGCCCAAAGCAACAGAGCACATTGAAGAGATGGTTGAAATGATTGAGGCGCTCAAGAAGAAAGGACTAGCATATGAAAAAAACGGGTCTTGGTATTTTAGAGTAAGCGCATTTGATCATTACGGAGATCTTGCACACATAGACCCAGCTCATCTAAAAACAAACGCGGATGGTAGGTGTAATGATGCAGATGAGTACAGCAAAGAAGATGTGCGTGATTTCGTTTTGTGGAAGGCGTATCAAGAAGAGGAGGGGGATGTGTTCTGGGAAACATCATTGGGAAAAGGAAGGCCTGGATGGCATATTGAATGCTCCGCTATGGCTGCGAAGTATTTAGGAACTCCTTTTGATATGCATCTTGGAGGATGTGATTTAATCTTTCCTCATCACACTAATGAAATAGCTCAATCAGAAGGCGCTTTAGGAAAGAAATTCTGCAACTATTGGCTACACAACGCGCATTTACTCGTAAATGGAGAGAAAATGTCCAAGTCTAAAGGTAATTTTTTCACGTTAAGGGATCTACTCTCAAAAGGGTATGACGCAAAAGCTATTAGATATCAATTACTCTCAACACATTACCGCCAAGAGCTTAACTTTACAGAAGATGCGTTGCAACACATACCTAACACACTGCAACGTGTTTATGATTTCCAGGAAAAATTACTTTCTGTTTCAGGAGCGCACAACCCCAAAGTTCATGAGCTTATTGACCGGTTGGTGATTGATTTTGAAACATTTATGGACGACGATCTTAACATTTCGGGCGCTCTTGGAGCTCTTTTCGAATTCATCAGGGAAGTAAATAAGCTCATCATGCTAAACAATTTGTCTTCAGATGATGCTGATTGCGTGCTTAAAGTTCTTCGTGATCTCGACCAAGTTCTTGGAGTACTCCACTATGAAAAGGGAGCTCTTGATGATCATATCCAAGCACTTGTTGATGAACGTGAGGATGCAAGGAAGAATAAGGATTTCAAACGCGCTGATGAAATACGAGATATTCTCAAGAACCAAGGAATCATCTTAGAAGACACTCCTCAAGGTGTGCGTTGGAAACGAGCAGTAACTAAGTAACTATCATCGCACCACCGTAAAGAAAAACAGTCTTAATTCTCAAACCGTTTTTTGACGTTTTTCTTATAATTCATAGTGTTTGTGCAACTTTATCTCATCTCTTGCAAGATCTTTAAGAGTGAAGTCGTTAAAACCTAATATGTTATTAATAGGCTTTTTAGGCAGATCCTCAAAGTGAACTTCTTCAGGAATGGGGATGACGGGAACAAATTCCATTCTTTCTAGATCATTAAGCGATGGTGGTGGCTCATATTTACAAGAGCTCACGTAGAATGTTTGTGAGGGGTCCTGTAATCTTGTGACGTATCTAAAATCTATGTCTCCATCTGTTCGTTTTCCTCGTACCACAAAGCATTCAGGAATGTTTTCTTCGTACAAGGGTGAGTTCATTCTTCTTAGATAGTCTGCTATGGTCTTTTCCACGAGAACTTCTTGACAGGGAACAAATTGTTGAAGATCATCTTGAAGATTGTAGTAGGTTTGTAATTCGTTAAGGTAGTCCTCGAGTTCTTCACGCACTGCTTCTTCTAAATGATTAAATTCTTCTGTGTAGAGAACTGGAATGTCTGCTTCATTCAGCCTGTGAACGGTGCGTAAGGAGTGGTTCTCACCAATGATGCGTTGAGGAAGAGTAGTTAATCTATTTTTTTTCATAAACTTTGCTATGTCATGTGTAGCATATGCAATGACCTGCCCCTGATCATCGGCGATCGGGGAGAAACTACGAGGGTCCGAATAAAGGTTGTCGTTATCCATGTTATCACTTCCGTAGAGAGAGGGATAAGTTCAACTTGTTTATAAATTATGCCCTACTTGTCTGCTTCTTTTTCTTCTTTTGTAAGATGGACGAGTATGCGTATATCTTCAAAGCCCGTGTCAATCTCTCCATTCCCAAAAACAACGTTTTGCGCGCCGGTTACGGCTTTTAGATCATCCATAACACTTTCTATGTGCTGTTGCATA
>RFJL01000033.1 GCA_003695435.1 Candidatus Woesearchaeota archaeon | reverse complement strand
GTGTTTTGTGGGTGTTTGCTAGTTTAATGCTGTAGTTACGTCATGTTTATTTCACAGCTATGCGTTTTGATTTCTTCTTGTCCTCTTTTTTAGGGATTCTTAGTTCTAGCACGCCGTTTTTGTAACTTGCATCAATGTTTTGTGTATCTGCCCCATCAGGGAGAGGTATGTATCTGTAAAAGCCAGCGTAACTTCTCTCAAACCAGTAAGTTCCTTTTTTCTTGTTTTCTTCTTTGTTTTCTTCTTTATGCTCTACTTTGATTTCAACACCCTCATCGGTTGCGTTGATTTCAATATCTTCTTTGTTTACTCCAGGAAGTTCTACTGTTGCGATAATTTCCTTGTCTGTTTGGGTAATGTCTGCTAGAGCTTTTCTGTAGTTGCTTTTTTCTACTGCCGTTCCTGGCATGAGCGCGTATGCTCCCAAATCTCCTTGTGGCGTAGCATCAAGAAAAGAACCGAATAGTCTATCCATTTCTTCTTGCATTCTTCTTAGTTCGTCCCATAGTGTGTTTCTTCGTCTCATAGAGATCACCTCATGTAAGTATTGTTCAGCCAAAGTAGTTTTGGTTGAACTTATATCAACAAAAAGGCATATGTAGTATATAAATGTTTCGGTTTCAAAGAGGATAAACGAAGAGCAACTAACCCCACAACCACAAGAAGATGCTAACCACCCGCATTAAAGATCAATAATTTCAGGGCCTCGGTACTTAGCAAGATCATCAGTATCATCATCTCCCAAATACCTTCTTGCAAACCCCTCCCCTCTCACAATATCTTCAGGCGTGAATACAATTGTTGCAGTATCTTCAAGATCCCTTCTAGAATAATTGTACTGATATAAAGGAGTATCTTCAAACTGTGCGTGATTATCCGTCTGTGCAGGGTCTCCTGCCAGCACAAGTTTTGTCCCATCACCCACCCTTGAAACGAGCATCCGATAGTTAAAGGTCCTTACGTTTTGTGCTTCATCAATGATCCAGAAATAATCGTTAAGACTTCTGCCTCTCATAAAGGTAACAGGCATTTTCTCAATTAAACTATTGCCATAAAATAAATATTCCTCCTCATCTTCCACATCCCTAATGCCATACATCTCCATAACTATCCGTGCATTATCAACAAAGGGCCTAAGCCACGGAGCAAATTTCTCTTCAAGACCTCCTGGAAGAAAACCCATTTCTTCTTCTCCCTCACGGGGAAATACTTGAGGTCTTGTAAGACCAATTCTTGAATAGAGGAGGTGATGCCTTTCACAAACAGCCCTTCCCTTTTCTGTTTTCCTCCACCTATCAAATCTCTCAACTTCCCCACCTTCAGGAATTTTCACTCCCGCAATTTTGGGGTCTCCTTGTCGCAGGGCAGCATCAATGGAGAGAAATGTCTTCGCAGAACCTGCGCCTCCAATGAGATGAACTACCCTTATTGCAGGGTCATACAAAGCATCAATTGCCATTTCTTGACGAAGATTTCTTGGTCGCACGCGAATATCAAATTTTGAACCCTCTCTTTTCCTCCACAAGGGAATCACTCTTCCTTGGGATGCATCAAAGCGTCCAACAACGGGAGGACGAGATCTTGCCTGTCGAGGATCCTCATCTTTGCCAATTTTATGAATGACCACATACTCATTAGGATTAAGTTGCTCTACCCACTCTCCAAGATCGTTTTCATCAAGGTAACATCGTTCTTCAAAACGTTTTGCGATACGCTCACTTCTAAACTCAGTTCGCCCAAAATACATAGGGGTTTCTCGCGGACGTTGCAAGGATCTTGATCGAATTCCCATGTTTAGTGCCTGGCAGCGCATATTCCTATCTTGAGTTACTACTTCGACCTCTTCCCCAAGACCCTCTTTGATACGTAACGCTTGATAGAGGATTTTTTGATCGGGAGAAAGATCACTCAAAGAAGCACCTTCAATCGGAAAGCTCACATGGGGAAGATCATTATAAGCAAGCCAACTCGTAAGAGTGACTCCGTCAATAACCGTTTTTCTTCCGCGCATCAATTCTTGGGGGTCATCCCCGAGAAGATCATCAAGATTCCTAATTGCTTCGCGCGCAGCGACTTTCCTATCATCTCTTTGACGGTGCTTCAACGAATCTAATTCACTGAGCACTTCGTTGAGCAAAACCACATTTACTTCGTGATCTGAACTGGAGAGTTTTGAGAGAACATAGGGATCATCAATAAATACACTCGTATCTATAATAAGATGTTTACGACTCATAGTTGTGAGAAAACTCTCCTGTATTCTAAAAAGCGTTTATCAGGTCCATCACTGTACTCTTGTTTGTATTTCCTTGCTCCTTCTAGCACTCTTTGCGCGATGTCATGCGGTGAATAGTCTGCTTTCAAAAGTGCGTGCTCTAAGCTGTCCTGATGATAGTTATAGTCGGGCAATGCAGGAAGTTTTGATGGAACTACTAAGAGTCCTCGCTCTTTGTCTCTTCCCGCAGTGAAGAGCTGTGAGCGAACGTAGGCGATGCACTGACTTTGGAATCTTCTTAGTGCTGATTCAGAAGTAACGCCTCTTGGAATTCTGTATCTTCGCGGAAGTGTGTAAAGAGAGTCTACAAAAAGAATCCCCACGTCGTTAAGATCTAAGCCAAGCTCTAGAAGTCCTGGACCTATTGAAGAAGAGCCCTTAATGATGTCATATAGTTTATGTGAAGATCCAACGAGCGGTGTAGAATGTTTTCTCATACCCATGAACCTTCTGTCTTTGATTAAATCTATATAAATTTGCTCTTGTCACAAGAAAGAGACAGCAACAAAAGAGACATCAACAAAAGTCACTTTTAGAGCTGACCGCGCAGAAGACACCATCGCAAAGAGCTAAAAAAAGTGCGTCAAAAGAAGCACCGCAAAAGAAGCGCTACAAAAGAAGCACTGCAAAAGAAGATTGAAAATTCTCCACCAAAACCCTTGCAGAGCAAACTGATTGCAACACCCTTCAAAATCGTGGGAACAAGTGACAACACCATTTATTTATATGCTCATCCCACAAAATACTCCTATGATCCTCACCTCTCTTCACCTGCAAAATATTAGAAGCTATTCTGATGAGAAAATCCTGTTCCCTACAGGCTCAATACTACTTCATGGAGATATTGGAGCAGGTAAATCAACAATTCTTCAAGCAATTGAATTTGCACTCTTTGGTATCCGAAGAGGACAGGTACTAGGATCTTCTCTGTTAAGAAAAGGCGAAAAACAAGCAAGAGTTGAACTTTGTTTTCGCATCCACGAAAACACACCACAAGAAAAGACGATCGTTATTGAGAGAACGATCAAGAAGACCGCTACAGGAATACTTGCAGGTACAGGCTCTCTTACCATTGATGACGTAACATCTGATGCGACCCCTACAGAGCTTACTGCAAAGATTATTGAAGTATTGCAATACCCACAAGAAACAACAACCAAGAACAACCTTATTTTCCGTTATAGCATCTACACTCCACAAGCGCAAATGCAGCAGATTCTCTTTGAACACCCCGATGTAAGAAAAGACACCATTAGGAAAATATTTGGTATTGATAAATTTCACCGCATTGCACAAAACGCCCAACTCACACTTAAACATCTTAAAACAAAGATTTCAGAGCAGAGTATTCGCTTAGAACAAAAACAAGCTCTTGAAGAAGAACTTCGTAAAACCAATGCCAGAATCCTCTCGCTAAAACACATAGATGACACAGCACTCAAGAGCCTTGAACAGCAAGTGCTTGAGGAGGAGAAGGAGCTTCACAAGATCAAAGAAGAATACACACGCATCCTTCAACTTAAGAATATCGTTGAGAAAGTGCGCTCAAATAGATCGGATATGCTTGCAAGAAAGCGATTGCTCGCTCAAGAAATACATAATCTTCGCGCAACCCTTGACGGCCTCGCAGTAGAGAAAGAAGATATAGAACTTATTCACACACCACCTCCCGAACAAATTGAAAAAGAACTCAGAGAATTACTTAAAAAACAGCAAGAAGAAACACTACGAAAAAAAGACGCACAAAGAGAATACGCCCATCTTAGTAAGGAAGAATCACATCTGCGAGAGCGCATTGAGCGTATGCAAGTTCTTATTGATCAGCGAGCAGAGATGCTTGAACAGTTACGTAAACTTAGGGCGAAATTGAGTGAACGAAACGATGTTGAAAAACGCATTCAAACAAAACGAACTCTCCTGCATGAGCTTCTAGCAAAAAAAGAAGTTCTTGAAAAAGAAATCAAGAAGCACGAAGAACAAAGTGCTAAAGTATCTCAACTCACGCAATGTCCCACTTGTTATCAAGAAGTAAAAGGTGAACACAAGAAAAAAATTGAACAATTAACAAAGGAGCACACCACTAAACTAAAAGAGAAATTACGTGAATTAGAACTTGCCTGCAAAGATGAAGAAAGAAAACTTGCAAAACTCCTTGAACAAGAAAAAGACTTCAACCAAATAGAAAAAGAGGTGAGGAACATTGAAGAATTGTCTCGTAGAAGAAGTGAGCAAATTCAAGAAAAGCATCGACTTGAAGAAGAGCTCTCACTTATAATTCACAAAAAACAGCAAATAGCTCTTGATGAAGAAGAAAACACCAAACTCTCGCAGGCGATAGCGCGCCTTGAAGAACAGCTTGAAGAAAGCAAAGAAATGTTTAAGCGAAAAGAACGCCTTGAACGTATAACTCAGCAAGAAAAAGAGCTTTCTAAACGAGAAAAGACAGCTTGTATTGAACTCTCTCAGATTGATGAGATGCTCAGAAAATTCGATGAACAAGTTGAAGAGTATCAACAAGGAATTGCTAAGCTTACCGATCTCTCACTCAATCTCTCTAAGAAGCAAACAAAAGTAAATGATCTTAAAAAAGCACTTATGCAATTACAACAAGAAAAAGTGAGATATGAAACTGAAAAAGAACTTTTACTGGAACAGAAAAAGAACCTTGAAAATAAGCTTAATGATCTCGACAAAATAGCGCAAACAACACAAGAACTTATGGAAAAAAGGATGTTTCTTGAAAAAAATATTATTCCGCTACAACAACAACTTGAAGAACTTACTTTGGCGAAACTTCAGCAACAGTGCAGCGCACACTTTTCAAGATGGTTTAATAAACTTATTGAGTCTGATGAAATTGAAGCGCATCTTGACGAAGCATTTTCTCCTCGAATAATTTCCCAAGGTCACGAAGTTGATATAGAACACTTATCTGGTGGGGAAAAAACAGCCGTTGCATTTGCTTATAGGCTAGCACTCAATCAACTCATCACATCTCAACTAGGAGATATTCATGCGAAAAATCTACTTATACTTGATGAGCCAACTGAAGGATTTAGCTCTGAGCAGCTTGATAGAATGAGAGATGTCCTTGACGAAGTCGAAGCAAATCAAATTATCATTGTATCTCATGAGCAAAAAATGGAAAGCTTTTGTGAAAACATCATCCATATTGAAAAAACAAACGGTGTAAGTCACGCAAGGTAACTTGTTTAGCCCAAATATTTTTTGATTCTCTTAAGACCCTCTTCAATCTTCTCAACATCAAGCGCGTAAGAAAAACGAACACGCTGAGGTGATCCAAACCACTCGCCAAGATACGTAATGACTTTGTGTTGTTTATACATGTTCCAGACAAAGTCTCGCGGATTTTTTACTTTGGGCAATACGTAAAATGCTCCTTCTGGCTTCCATAACTCAAGCCCAAGTTCACTTAGACCCTCTTAGATAAGATCTCTTCTTGCTTTCCAAATTTTAAGCTGTTCTTTAATTACTGCGCGATCAACCTTTGTTGCTTCGAAAGCCATTTCTTGCCCCAAGATGTTCGTATTCATGGAAGTGTGAGACTTCATAGCAATAACTTGTTTAATGAACTCTCGATCAGAACTCCACAAGTAACCAACACGAAAACCACACATTGCCCATGTTTTAGAAAAGGAGTTAATAGTCACAACATGAGGTCCTGAGAGAAGATAATTTTCTCTTGTGTATATGAGATCTTTGTAGACTTCGTCAGAAATAATGGTGATGTTAAGATCTTTACAAAGGCGCTCTATTTTTTTGAGTGTTTCTATGCTCTCAACACGCCCAGTAGGGTTAGAAGGCGAATTGATAATAACAGCTCCGCAACCCCGAATCTTTTCTTCAAAATCATCAAAGTCAATAAGGCCCTCTTTGAGTTGAGTGTATACAGGCTCCATTCCTGCAAATTTCACCATGTGTGGATACGAGTAGTAATATGGTCGAGGTAAAAGTACTTTAGTGCACCCTTTTCTTCTGAGTGTTCGAAGTGTAAGGTCAAGCGCTTCTGAAGCACCATTGGTAATAACAAAATCATCAGGTGTTGCATTTGCGTACTGCTTAGCAAGTGCTTTGCGAAGGTTGAGTTGTCCTTGCACAAGCCCGTACTTGAATGAGCGATACGTGGGAAGTATATCATAAACAGCTCTTGGAGGGGGTAAATCAGGTTGGCCAGAACCAAAAGAAATGTATCCGTTTCCCTGAATGCCAATAAAACTTGCAGGGCTTAAATCCTCTTTTTTCATTCTGGGTGTTGCGTGAAGAAGAGTTATTTAAAGATTAACTTTTTAAAGACTACAAAGGGAATTGCAAGAGGAGCTTGCATGAACTGCATTCTCCAGCACCACTCCATAATTGAGGCTGTAGTGTAGCTTGGTTATCACCTGCGGCTGGGGGCCGTAGAACGGGGGTTCGAATCCTCCCAGCCTCATCAAACAAGTAAAACGGTGAAAAAACTATGAAAAGACAAAGAAACCTTTTTAAACTCCTTCTCGCACCCAAGTGCAAATGAAAAAGGGGTTATTTTTGATACTATTTGCTTTACTCGTGGTAACTGTGCAAGCTGCAGACTTTTCTGTTACCGCAACCCCTGTTAAGAATTACGTTCTCACAACGGATATTGCAAAGTACAATATTACCATTACCAACCTTAAACCATCTGCAGATCACTTTTCTCTTGAGCCCTTGCAAGATCTTCGTTTTGTAGCTCAGAGCGTTCCCACATATATTATTCCTTCAGGTATTGATATTTCAGGACATAACTCTTCTTCATTTATTCTTTTACTTAACCCTTCTGATACTCTTGCTGATGGAACGTACACGTTGGCTCTTGCAGTACACTCTGAAAAAGAAGATGCGACCATTAAAACCGCGCTTCAAATACACCTTGGCGAGCACGAATCAATGTATGAACCTGATGTCATTGTTGAGCCCAACATTCCTGAAAAAATTGATCCCAGGCAAATTTCAGCACTTAAAATCGCTCTTAAGAATCAGAACATCATCTCCTACGATAATCTTTCCATTGAGATTATTGGCGATGTTATTCACACTTCAACAATTACCACGCTTAATGCACGCGAATCTAAAACGATCAACATACCCATAGATCTTCCAAAGGATTCCAAACCACGAACAGAAACTGTACGCATAAAAGTTTCTGGAAAAAACACGGTGTTTCTTGATAAGGAATTCACTCTTAACATTCTCGCATATTCAGAACCATTTGAGAAAAATGAGAGCATACAAAAAAAGTTTCTCAAAACAATAAGAGAGATTAACCTTACCAATCCCGCTAATGCAAAAGAAACAAAAGAATTCAGACTTGAAACCACTGCAAGAGAACGCCTCTTTACAAGCACAACACCCCCTGCAAAAGTTGTACGCGAAGAGGATAAGCAGTACTATGTATGGGCAGTAACTCTTGATCCTAAAGAAACAATAACCATCACCATAACGAAAAGTTATAGACTCTTCACATTTCTTGTTATCACACTCATCATAGGTTTAATCTACTATTATCTTACAAGAAGCCCTTTAGTTATAAGAAAAGAAGTAGTCAAAGTACATTACGATAAGGACGCAGTGGTGAGTGGAGTTGTACGCATGTACCTTAGAAACAGAACAGGTAAAGCAGTGCACAACGTCAAGATCATTGAACGACTCCCTAGCATGTTTTTAGTTGATAAACACGCATTCAAAAACACTCTTGAGCCAACCAAGATTTTTAGCACACATAATGGCCCAGTAATGGAGTACCATCTTAAAACAGTTGATCCTCATGAGGACAGAATTATCACGTATGGGTTCAAGACCAAACTTAACGTTGTAGGTGAGCACACCATCCCTGCAACAAAAATGACCTTCAAGGACCATCAAGGGTATAAGTTCGTTGTCTCTAGTAATGCACTCATCGTAGGCAAGAAAGAGAGTAGCAAAAACTAATGTGTTGCTACTAACCCCAACCTTTAAAAAGGACCTTTTTTCTTTCCCCTCATTATCCGCGCGTGGCTTAACCTGGTGGAGCGCCTGGCTGTAGATACTCGGTGCAAGACAAGGGGTTTTCCCCTATTGAATGACGTGCACTCAGCAGGACCCGGGAGGTCGCTGGTTCAAATCCGGCCGCGCGGACCATTTTCTCCACGACCCCCTGATTAATAGAGCAGAGGAAAGAGAATTGGTGCAGTTGGTACTCCAATCAAGCACTATTAGAGCACAACTTCCACCAGCACACCGCTACGGAAGGTCGAAGGTAAAACGCCGTGGCCGGGATTCTCGACATGCCAAGAAAAGACCAGAAGAGCGTGGACGTACCCTTAAAAACGCTACATTTATAAAGGGGAAAAATTCCGAACAACCATGGTGTTAACGGTGTACAAGCGCTTCTTTAGACAAACAAAGGCTTAATAGCAGTGTTTTAGTCTTTAGCAGCAGCTATGTCCCGCTAAACCACAAACAGAGCCGTGGTGGTGTAGTCTGGCCTATCATGAAAGCCTGTCGAGCTTTCGACCCGGGTTCGAATCCCGGCCACGGCGTTTAAAGGCCGGTAGCTCAGCCTGGTAGAGCACCTGACTTTTAACGCTTCCAAAGCGGTGAAGGAATCAGGGGGTCGCGGGTTCAAACCCCGTCCGGCCTATCACAATAACACAAGGTGACTCCATGACAAAAGCAAACAAACACAGACTTGTTCCTGAACACATCAAACTCACTGAAGAAGAGAAAAAAAAGGTTCTCGAAGAATACAACATACAAGTAAACCAACTACCAATTATCTTCGCTAGTGATCCAGCAATTAAAGATCTTGGCGCTGCACCAGGAGATGTTATTAAGATCATAAGAAAGAGTAAAACAGCAGGAGAATCCGTATTCTACAGAGGGGTTGCAAATGGATAGAGCAAAGACAATTATCAAAAAATACTATGAAGAGCAAGGATTCATTGACTCAGAAATTGAATCATTCAATAACTTTGTTGAGCACCAACTTCAAGAGATTATTGATCAAAACAAGGTTGTTGAACCGACAATTATTCCTCCCAACGTTGAAAAATTTGAAATTCGCTTTGATAAGATTTGGGTAACTCAACCCGAGATTACTGAAGCTGATGGTTCTACTCGTCCAATTTACCCAATTGAGGCAAGACTAAGAAAAATTTCTTATGCTGCTCCTATTTACATGGAAGTCTCTGCACATATTAACGGAGTACAAAGAGAAACCCTTACAACGCAGATCGGAACGCTTCCCATCATGCTTAGATCAAAGCATTGCCACCTCTCCAAACTTAAAAAAGAAGAACTGATCGCAAAAGGTGAAGATCCTACTGATCCAGGAGGTTACTTCATTATTAATGGGACGGAAAAAGTTTTGATTACCGTTGAAGATCTTGCTGCGAACAGACTTCTCATAGAGAAAAATAAAGTTGGACCTTCTTTGTATACTGGACGTTTATTCTCAGAAGGTGGGGCGTACAAAATCCCTCATACGTTTGAGAAGATGAAAGACGGTATTTACTACCTCACGTTCACACGGGTTAAGAAAGTTCCCGTTATTGTTTTGATGAAAGCGCTTGGACTTGTTAAAGATGAAGAGATCATGCGCCATATTTCTAAGGATAAGCACTTTGACTCCGTCATTGTTAACTTATTTGAGTTTGTTGATATCAAGTCACGTGAAGACGCTCTTGATTACCTGGCTAAGAAAACAGGAATTACTCAGGCAAGAGAGCAAAGAATTGAACGCATGGAAGAGATTCTTGACAAGTACTTGCTTCCGCACATTGGTATGACTGCGGAATCTCGTGAAGCAAAGGCTAAGAACCTTGCTAAACTCCTTAAGAAATTCGTGCTCACCTGTAATGGTGAGATAGAGCTTGATGATAAGGACCATTATGCAAATAAGCGTCTTAAAATGTCAGGAGATCTTCTTGCAGATCTATTTGCAGTAAATTTCAAGGTATTGATTAATGATATGCTCTACAACTTTCAGCGTATCGTTAAAAGAGGTAAATTTCCTAGCTTGAAAGTGTTGATTAGAGAGAAACTTCTTACTCAGCGCTTGTACTCGTCTCTTGCTACGGGTGCTTGGAGCGGTGGACGTAAAGGGATTTCTCAGAGAATTCAGCGTCTTAATTTCAATGAGACTATGTCTCACTTGCAAAGAGTTGTTTCACCTCTTTCTGCTAGCCAGGAGAATTTTGCTGCACGTGAACTTCACCCCACACATTGGGGGCGGATTTGTGCTATGGAGTCTCCTGAGGGTACCAACATTGGTCTTAGAAAGAACCTTGCACTGCTCTCAAGAGTTAGTGCAGATACAGCTGAAGAAGAAGTTGCTAAAACTCTTAAATCACTAGGAGTGAGGGTGGATTAATATGACAGAGATTTTTCTTAATAACAAATTTTTTGGGGAAGTTGATGATGCGAAGAAGTTCATCGAGGATTTTGTTTCTGCGCGTAGACAGGGCAATATTGATGTGAGTGTTAACTATTCTTATGATGAAGACACTGACACCATCTTTATTGAAAGTTCACGTGGAAGATTGTTGCGCCCCGTTCTTGTTGTGCGCGATGGAAAGCCATTAATTACTCAGCGACAAGTTGAGCAATTAAGTAAAGGAGAGTTACAATTTACAGATCTTGTTAAACAAGGATTAGTTGAGTACATTGATGCTGCGGAGGAAGAAAATTGTCTTATTGCATATGATGAGAAGGATCTTACTCCTGAGCACACCCATTTGGAAATCTCTCCTATGACCATCTTAGGGGTTACAGCTGCTCTTGTTCCTTTTGCAAATTTCTCTCATGCTGTGCGTATTGCTCAAGGTGCGAAAAATCAGAAGCAGGCAATTGGGTTTTACGCTGCGAACTATCAGGTTCGTATGGATATGGATGTAAATCTTCTCCACCACCCGCAAGTTCCTCTTGTAAAGTCAATAATTCACGATGTATCTCATTATGATGAACACCCTGCGGGTCAAAACATCATTGTTGCAGTTATGTCTTTTAAAGGATATAACATGGATGATGCGGTGATTGTCAATAGAGGCAGTGTTGATAGAGGTCTTGGAAGAAATTCCTATTTTAGACCTGCAGTTGCTGAGGAACTACGCTATGCTGGCGGTTTGCAAGACCAGATTTCCATTCCTGATAAAGATGTTCGAGGCTACCGCTCAGAACATGATTATCGTTTCCTTGAAGATGACGGAATCATTCATCCTGAAGCTAAAGTTGCAGAAGGAGATGTGATTATTGGTAAGACCTCACCTCCTCGTTTCCTTTCAGGTATGGATGAGTATTCTCTTACTTCCAACGTTCGACGCGAGTCAAGCGTTTCTCTTAGACATGGTGAGGAAGGTATTGTTGATCTTGTTCTTCTTAGTGAGAACGGAGAGGGAAACAGATTAGTTCAAGTTCGCTTGCGCGAGTATCGTATTCCTGAAATCGGGGATAAGTTTACGTCTCGCCATGGTCAGAAAGGAGTTATTGGACTTCTTGTTAATCCTTCAGATATGCCATTTAGTGCTTCTGGAATTATTCCTGACCTTATTTTTTCCCCGCACGGTATTCCTTCTCGTATGACCATTAGTCATTTGATTGAATGTTTGGGTGGCAAGGTTGCTGCTCTTCGTGGATCTGCGATTGATGCGTCCATCTTTTCAAGTGAGCCTGAAGCAAGTTTGAGAGAACAACTTGCAAGTTTCGGATTTAGAGAAGATGGAACTGAAATATTCTATGATGGTGAAACGGGAAGGATGATGGAAGCACGCATTTTTGTTGGCTCCATGTATTATCTTAGACTTAAGCACATGGTTGCAAATAAACTCCATTCTCGTGGACGTGGACCTATCCAACTTTTGACTCGTCAGCCTACAGAGGGCCGTGCAAAAGAAGGAGGTCTTCGATTAGGAGAGATGGAGAAGGATACCTTTGTTGCGCATGGAGCGTCTTTGCTTCTCAAGGAGCGCTTTGATGCGGATAAGGTTATGATCCCGGTCTGTCTTAAATCAGGCTTGGGCGGATACTATCATGCAAGAACAAGGAAGCTTATGTCTCCCATTTATGGGGAAGACTCTGAGCTTGAATACGTTGAGATGAGCTACGCTTTCAAGCTATTGCTCGATGAAATTAAATCACTAGGCATTTACCCACGTCTCGTGTTAGAGGATAAGTACTAAAATGGAACCACAACATGCATACAAAAAAGTAAAGGCGATTAAGTTTGGAGTATTTTCTCCAAAAATAATCAAGAAAATGGCTGCTGCAAAGATTGTAACTCCTGAACTTTATGATCGTGAAGGCTACCCTGTTGATGGGGGTCTTATGGACACTCGTTTGGGGGTTATTGATCCAGGGCTTACGTGTAAGACTGATGGTCTTAAACTTAAGGAATCTCTTGGCCATTTCGGTTATATTGAACTCGCACGTCCCGTGGTTCACATCAATTATGTAAATCTTATCCTCTCTATTCTTCGCTCAACGTGTCATAGTTGTAACAAGGTACTTATTCCAAACAATAAGCGAGAAGCAATCATACAAGATCTTGAACAGGTTGAAGAAGAACAAGGTCTTGAGGCGAGAAGAAAACGCATTCGAGAAGTTATTAAAGAGATGAAAACGGTGAATAAGTGTCCTCATTGTAAGGCACGCCAACCGAAAGTCACCCTTGAAAAACCATATACGTTCCTTGAAAACGAGAAGCGAATATCACCTATTGAGGTGCGAACGTTTCTTGAGAAGATTTCTGATGAAGATATTGAACTCTTCGGTCTTGACTCAGAGGTAGTTCGTCCGGAATGGTTTATCCTAACAGTGCTTCCGATTCCTCCGGTAACTATGAGACCGTCCATTACGCTTGAAACAGGTGAGCGTTCAGAGGATGATTTAACGCATAAGTTAGGAGATATTGTTCGAATCAATCAGCGTCTTTTTGAGAATATTAACGCTGGTGCTCCTGAGATTATTATTGAAGATTTATGGGATCTCTTACAGTACCACGTAACAACGTACTTTGATAATTCCGTTGCACAATTACCTCCTGCTCGTCACAGATCTGGCCAGCCGCTCAAAACAATTTCTGAGCGTATTAAGTCTAAGGAGGGACGTATTAGGAGCAACCTTGCAGGTAAACGTACGAACTTCTCTGCGCGTACAGTAATCTCACCTGATCCTATGATTGGTATTAACGAAGTTGGTGTTCCACGCAGCGTTGCTATGAAACTTACCATTCCTGAACGTATGACACAGTGGAATGCAGAGTATTTGACAAACTTCATCAAGAATGGTCCTAAAAAATATCCTGGTGCGAATTACGTGGTTCGCCCGGATGGTAGGAAGAAGCGTATCACTGATGATATGGTTGAGCAGATTCTTGAAGAGATTGAACCTGGTTATGTTGTTGAGAGGCATTTAATGGATGGAGATATTGCTATCTTTAACAGGCAACCATCTCTTCACAAGATGAGTATGATGTGCCATAGCGTGCGCGTACTTCCTGGGAGGACGTTTAGAATTAATCCTGCTGTTTGTGCACCTTACAACGCAGACTTTGATGGAGATGAGATGAACCTTCATGTTCCTCAGACAGAAGAGGCAAGAGCAGAAGCTGAAGTCTTGATGAAGGTTCAAGAACAGTTAATCTCTCCTGCTTATGGTCTTAGTGTCATTGGTGGAGTGCAGGATTGTCTTTCAGGTATTTACACGCTTACTTCAAAAGAAAGTATTCCTCGTGAGGTAGCTGTTGATTTACTGTTTAGCGCAGGAGTTCATGATGCTTCTTCACTAGTGAAAAAAGATGTCGTTTCAGGTCGTGAAGTATTCTCCGTACTTCTTCCTCCAGGTTTTGACTTTACTGGAAAGGATATGGGCGGAAATAAAGTTGTTATTGAAAATGGCGTGCTTAAATCAGGCACAATGGATGGTGCTAATTTAGGGCAAGGTGCTGGTTTCATGCTTCGATCAATTCACAAGAAGTATGGCGCTCAAGCAGCTGCGGACTTCATCCATAAGGTAACAAAACTCGGTATTGCGACATTAAAAGAATTTGGTTTTAGTACAGGTCTTGCAGATTCAGATCTTCCTGAAGAAGCGAAGAAAGGAATTGCAGAGACTATTGATGAAGCGTACGCACAGGTGCAGAAGCTTATTGATGAGTACTATGCAGGAACACTAGAAACCTTCCCTGGGAAAACAATGGCAGAAACTCTTGAGCTTAAAACTCTTGAAATCTTAAACGCAGCGCGTAACAAGACAGGGGAGTTTGTTGCTAAGAACCAAAACGAACATGCAGGAACTATTGTTATGGCTCGCTCTGGCGCTAAGGGCAAATCTATTAACCTTGCTCAGATGGCTGCATGTGTAGGGCAACAAGCTTTACGTGGCGGTCGCATCTCTAAAGGGTATAAGCAAAGAACACTTTCTTGCTTTAAGAGAGGAGATCTTGGCCCTGCAGCTCATGGTTTTATCCGACCAGGTTTCAAAGATGGACTCTCACCCGCAGAGTTCTTCTTCATGGGTATGACTGGAAGGGATTCTCTGATGGATACCGCTCTTCGTACGCCTAAGTCTGGTTATCTGTACAGAAGACTTGCTAATGCGATGCAGGATCTTAAAATTGAGTATGATGGTTCTGTTCGTGATGCGGCTAAGCGCATTGTACAGTTTAAGTATGGTGAGGATGGTATTGACGTTTCAAAGTCAGAAGGTGGAAGTATCAATGTAAGTAAAATTATTGAGGAGGTCATGGGATGATGGATCTCAAAAAAGAATATGGGGCGGTACTTCCAAAAAAACTTCTAGAAGAAGTTGAGGCTAAATTACCGTCTAACGCATCAGATAAACAAATTAAAGAAATTTTAGATCGTGTTGTCAGTGAGTATCAGTCTATGCAGGTTGAACCTGGTGAAGCTGTAGGTATCGTGTCTGCTGAGAGTATTGGTGAACAGGGTACACAGATGACGCTTAACACGTTCCACTTCGCAGGAGTTGCGGAGATGAACGTTACGGTTGGTTTACCTAGAATTATTGAAATTTTAGACGGTCGTAAAACTCCTTCAACACCTATGATGGAGATTTATTTAAAAGAACCCTATAGTAAAGGAAAAGACATCAAAAGGGTCGCTCTTGCAGTAAAGGAATCAAAGATGCAAGATGCGGTTTCCAGTATTGAGATCAACATTGCAGAACTTACTGTTTCTGCTGTTCTTGATGATGCTAAACTTGACGCTATTGGTGCTTCAAAAGAAGGAATTCTCAAAGTGGTTGAGAAGAGTTTTAAAGATTTTCAAGTAAGTGCGAAGGGAAATCAAATTGATGTTAAAGCACCTAAAGATTTCTCTTTAAATCAACTTTATGTACTTAAAGAAAAACTCAAAGAATTGCACGTAGGCGGAGTTAAAGGAATTAGTCAAGTTCTTCCTGTGAAGAAAGATGATGAGTATGTTATTGTAACTGCTGGATCTAACCTTAAACAAGTATTAGGTCTTGACTTTGTTGATGAGACAAGAACTACGAGTAATGATATCTTTGAGATTTATTCTCTTCTTGGAGTGGAAGCTGCTCGTAACGCAATTATTGATGAGGTTTTCAAAGTTATTGAAAATCAAGGTCTTAAGATCAATGAGCGCCACATCATGCTCGTTGCAGATATGATGTGTGCTTCAGGAATGGTTAAGGGAATTACTCGTTATGGAGTTGTTTCTGAGAAGAGTTCGATTCTTGCAAGAGCATCATTTGAAACACCGATTAGGCAGTTCACTAATGCTGCTTTGGCAGGTGAGTTGGATGAGCTTAATTCAGTTATTGAGAACGTAATGCTCAATCAACCTATTCCCGTTGGTACGGGTTTACCTGGGTTGAGAGCAAAGGGAGATGAAAAATGAGTGAAACAGAAATTAAAAAACTCGTAGCCGAAGGAAAAGCTATTATCGGTACTGATGAGACGCTCAAGGGATTGAGAAAGGGTGCAATCGCCAAGGTGTATGTAAGTGCAAATACTCCTGAAATGGTTAAGGAGGATATTGAGCGCTATGCCAAACTTAGTGGTGCGCAGGTTGTGCATCTTGAGTTGAGTAATGATCAGCTTGGTGATGTGTGTAAGAAGAATTTTCCCATCTCAATCCTAAGTGTTAAAAAATGAGGTTGGATGAAGAAACACTGCAGACCATAGCGCTTTTTGAGAAACTTGTTAAGTGCAGGGCTAAGGATGCTTTTTTTGATCCGATTCAGGATCGTATGGTTTTTGTAGTGTTTCCTGGTGAAATTTACAAAGCAATTGGCAAGGATGGTGCTGGAGCTAAGAAGCTAGAAAACACGTTTAAAAAGAAGATCAAAATTGTGGAATGGTCTGATAAGAAAGAGCGTTTTATTCGTAACATGTGTTATCCTCATAATGTTTCTAAGGTTGAACAGCTTGAAGAGGATGTTTTTGTTGTTCATGGGGAGACTGAACAGGATAGAGGTTTGCTCATTGGTCGCAAGGCGCAGAATCTACGCAATTTAGAGAAGAATCTGCGTAGGTATTTTCCTGTGAAGGAAGTTAAGGTAGTATGAATCGTTTTGAATCAACGCTTCTTAAGAAAAAAATCGTTGGACCAAGAACGGTTTTGTTACAATTTGAAGATGTTTTTGGCTCGTGGGTTCCTGGACAGTTTGTTATGCTTGAGGTTTTGCTTCCTCATGAAGAACAAGTGACTCGTAGGGCGTATTCTATTGCTAATGCTTGTGGATCGGGCGTTCTTGAATTGCTCATTGAGCAAAAAGATGATCTTGCTAAGATGGGAACGTTTGTGCTTAATGTTCCTGAGGGTTCGAAAATTCTTCTTGAGGGGCCTTATGGTAATTTCAAGTTGCGTGAGGGTGATGAGCGTGTTGTTCTTATTGCTTCAGGTACCGGTCTTGCTCCTCTTCGTGCAATGCTTCAAGAATGTGTTCGTACTAACAGGGAAGCGGTATTGCTTTTCTCGTCGAAAACTAATGAGCAGGCGTATCTTAAAGAGGAGCTCTTAGAGTATGCTAAGGAGCATGAGTTTATTCAGGTGGAGTTATTCGTGACTCGAGAAGATACTAAGTATAATAAGGGTCGTATTACTAAGGATGCTCTTCTTGAAAAGTTGAGGAGTGTTGAGAATTCTCGTTTTTATTTGTGTGGCGCGCCTGAATTTGTAAAGGCAATGCAAGACGCGTTGCGTGAGTTGGGTGCTCCTCTTGATAAATTGCACAGGGAACAATGGTAGTTGGTGTTATTGGGAAATATAGGAAGACTCTTCGTACGTGTTTGCTAGCAGGTATGGGGAG
>RFJL01000032.1 GCA_003695435.1 Candidatus Woesearchaeota archaeon | reverse complement strand
TTTGGTTTTGTGTTTGTCTTGTAGTTTTAGCGGCCTGTAGGTTGGCTGCACAGAGGAGTAAGATGAGCGGTGTGTGGTGAAGTAGAAAGGGTGCAAGCGCGCCGTGCAATGAGCATGCAATCACAGGCACAGTGTAACCTCATCCTTTCCTCCCCTCCGCTACCCTTGAGACATCGTCATCAACACTTAGAGCTGCTCCATTCCTGGCCTGACTCGGTTCGTGAAGATGACGACCCTCAAGGACAGAGGATCAGCAGTCCGGATGAGACTGTACCTGCCAAAGCATACCGCTTGCACGGCTTCGGCCCCTTCTAAAGCTCGTTGAAGGTGACAGGGGAGAGCTAACCCCCCGGCCTAGCTTGCAAAGAAAACAACACAAAAACTCATTTATAAGCATATGGGCGTTAGAACAACAATAACAACAACCCATACCCTACCAAGCACCCAGCACTCACAAAGGGCATTGCAGGGTAAAACTTGTCTTTTTCTGCAAAGTAGAAAAGCAATCCAAGAGCAATGGTCGTACAAAAAGTGATAATAAGTACTTTTGGTAAAAGCAGTGAGCTTAAGAGCAGACCCCGAGAAATCGGATCAAGACCCACAACTTGTGACGCAATTTCAGGCATGTTCGCAAGTTTTTGCATAACAACCCCTGCAAAGAGAAGAGGAAATCCAATATCTCCGCCGCCAAGAATCGCAGTGCGCACTTTAACTTTTTTCGTAGCACTTCCTTTTTTCGCCTTACGCCCCAAAGCATAAGGAATACTCACACCTGCAAAAACAGAACTTTCAGATTGAAACTTCGCCATTTCCACCATGTGCTTAGACTTCCACACAGCATACATATCATACGCGGAGATTAAGAAGAGCAACAAAATCATGTGGTGAACTTGCAAAACAGGAACAAAAACGATGGCAAGACCTGCATACACAAAGATCTCTGTAAGGTTATGAATGAATATGTTGGGAAAGTAAATCTTCCACACACTTAATAGGACTGCTAAGAGAAATGTTGCCCACAAGGGAAGAATGGGATACGCATTAAAACTCTGAAAAAGAGTATACAACACTGCAAGAAAAAACCACACCTTCCACAATTTATAGAGCTTGTACTTAACAAGAAGCAAAATAAGTAGGGTTCCAATAGCAATGGCTGTTGCGATAAATACAACAGGATACTCGCTTTGAGGTCTCTCACCTCCCCCAGCAAGTTCTTGCTGCGCGATGATCACTTCTTGAGTAGTATTTGTTTCTTCATCAAAGACGGTCTGAGTTATTTTAAGAGCAGGAGCACTCAAGAATAAACCCACAACTTGTGAGAGTACAAAAACACCTAAAAGGATAAAAGTGATCGTAGTTGAGTGTTTCATACAAAAAATAAGGGACCCTTGCTTTTATAAAATATACTTGTTCCCTGGTGTTTATGCAATAGCGTTTATGTATTAAAACGTTTATGCATTAAAGAGTTCATGGATTAAAGAACACATTCACACAACACACTATCAACCATCCCAAAACCAAGAGGGGCAAGGAAGCAAAGGAGTCTAGAAGTTGAGTGGGTGTAATACAACGTTTAGTACATGCAAAGAGGACAAAAACATGACACGCATCTTTCATTCAGTCACCATAACCGTTTTTGCAGATGAGACGAGCAAAGACCAACGAAAAGAGGGGCTGTTACAACTTATACCCTTCAAAGCAAAGATAGAAGAAAGTACAGCAACAGGACTAGAAGACGACACCATTTACATTTACAAAGTCACGTTAAAAAACACAAGCGAACACCGACAACTTTTCACACATCTCTACGAACTTCTTGATGAAGAGGATAAAAACCTCATAGATGAACAACTTGAAACCCGCATTGATGACACTTGTCATTTCTTTCTTCGCTTTCTTGCACCTCAATGGATTCACTCAGAGTCCTTGGAACTCACCGAAGAAGGAAATTGTTACCATCTCAAAGCACTTGTCGCTGCATACCCCGCACGCAAAGAACAAGCAGTTCAAACAATGAGAGATTTTCTCCAATCTCTAAGATCTCGCAAAGAGGATCATTAAGGAAGCTTCTCTTCGGGAGTCTTGTGGGGTAGTTTTATAAACTTCTTCACACCTCTGTTAGTGCAATGTCAGATCAAATCATAACGCCGTGGGAAGTTAAAGGGAACATAGACTACGATAAGATTATCAAGGAATTTGGCGTTTCTCCTATTAGTGAAGATCTTCTCAAAAGAATAGAGAAAAAAGCAGGAACGCTCCATCACTTCTTACGACGTAAAATCTTCTTCGCACACAGGGATCTCAATGTTATCCTAGATGACTATGAAAAAGGAAAACCCTTTTTTCTCTACACAGGAAGAGCACCATCAGGACCTCTTCACTTAGGACATCTTGTTCCTTTACTTTTTACCAAGTGGCTCCAAGAGACCTTTGACGTTGAACTCTACATACAATTTCCTGACGAAGAGAAGTTTCTCATGAAGAACAATCTCTCATGGGAAGACGCGCAAAAATACTTAGAAGAAAACATGATTGACATCGCAGCTATGGGCTTTAATCCAAAGAGAACACATTTTTTGATAGATACCAAACATGCAAACCTCATGTACCCCGAAGCAATCAAAGTAGCAAAAAAACTCACCTTCAACCAAGTTAAAGGAGCATTCGGATTTGATGATTCACAAAACATAGGAGCAATTTTCTACACGAGCATGCAAGCAGTGCCAGCTTTTCTTCCCAGCGTGCTCAAAAAACAAAAACTCAACTGCCTAGTTCCCCTTGCTATTGATCAAGAACCTCATTTCAGACTTGCTCGAGACGTTATTCCCAAGCTTGGCTATCCAAAACCCGCAACAATTGGCTGTAGATTTCTGCCCGGCCTTGGAGGTATGATTGAAGACGGCAAGATGAGTGCATCTGCAGAACACACAGCAGTTTACACAACAGATGATCCAAAAACAGTGAAGAAAAAAATTAACAAATACGCGTTTTCCGGAGGACAAGCAACAGTAGAGGAGCACCGAGAAAAAGGAGGAAATCCTGATATTGATGTTGCATACCAGTGGCTTACCTTCTTTGAAGAGGATGATCAAAAACTCAAAGAGATTTACCAAGACTACAAAGAGGGAAAACTTCTCTCGGGAGAGATCAAAGCACTGTGCATTGACAAGGTCAATGAATTCCTAGGAGAACATCAGAAACGGCGTGAACAAGCAAAAAAAGATCTTGACAAATTCATACTCAAAGCATAACTTTTATTAACTCTTCATACTCTTTCTTCTTTCATGGCAAGAGTAGCCCCCCTTCCCGGATCATTCATGGCAATTTCCATCATAGGATTCATCATTAGCTGGATCTATTCTCTTTCCGGACGATTTTCTGAGACGTGGGGATTTACTTTGGGTTTCGTCTTTACTCTGATGTTCATCGCATCACTTATTTCCATGGCGAAAGGACCTGCTCAAAAAATTTAAATAGCTACTCGATGCGCCACTTTGAATGAAATCCGTCTTTACCCTGCTCGTAGCACTTCTTCTCATGGGTTGTATACAACAAACCATTATTACACAGGATGAAGGCTTTCATAACGTTTCACCACTATCCCCTCAAGAACGTGCTGACAACCAGGATGATCACACCAAAGAATTTGATACTCAAGAACCAAAAATTCAAGAAAACAACACAGTACCCACAACTAACCCTACAAGTAAAGCACCTGTGCGATCCGAGATTGATGCGAGCATACGCGAACTTATACAAACAGGACAACACCAAGAAAAAAATTACTTCTACCTTCTTCGCAACCCTGCACTTGGACCAGGCCAGTTCAAGGTATGGGTGAGGGATGAGAACATGTTCATCATCCCGCCTTCCGGGTATCTTAAAGAAAAATACAACCGCATCTACGTAAACAGAGCAAACAAAACTGCCGTGGCATATTGCAGAGAAAGTGATGGTCTTCAATGTAAAGACTTTGGACCCTTTGAACTAAACTACACAACATGGAATCTCATCACACCTCACGACTGGCTCGAAGAAATGAACCACGCAGTCTACTTTGCAGACAGTACGTTTAGCAGAAGACCTGTAGCAGTAGTTCAAGAAACAAGAAATAACACTACGTACCTAGTCTTACTTGATCGCTTCTACGGAATACCTCTTAAAATTCTCAAAGGAGAAGATCAAGTCCTTGTGGAATTTAGTGACCTTCTTCCAGGAAGAGTGAGTAAAGATATCGTTAAACCCAACCTTAATCGCGTTGAGCACTTGAGTTAAGCCTCTCAAAAATCTCCCTGCACTTCTCCTCTTTCTTATACACGACATGCGAGCACCGCTTATGAAATAGAGCAAGAGCAATGTTAAGTCTTTGCGTTTGAGAGTACTTAAAATGAGCTTTGTCCATAACTTCTTTTGCGTCGCGCAAGCATTCAAGAAGTAAAGAAACGTTTTCTTCTCTTGCTTCTTTTTCAACAAGTTTTTCTTCATACGGACGCAAGGAAATTTCTTTCCAATACGTAGTGCCATTAACCTCCAAGGGGAAACTTTTCGTAAACATAAAAAAAGGAGAGAAAACCATCTTTAAGTGCGTTTGCGAAGAAAACTTGAAAATATTTCAAATCTTTTCTTTTTTTGGCTTGATCGCACTTGGTGCTTTACCTCCATGCCAGGTGAACCGAGGACGCACGCGCATTGGGTAGAGCTTCTCATTGCTATCATCAAAAATAACTGCTGCACCCTTTACTCGCGGAAGAAGATCAAGCTCGTGAACAAGACCTTCTTTCATGTACGACTGAGTGAGTAATCCCAATGCTTCAACATCCATACGCGCAGTAAGTCTTGTTGATAAGACAATATCTGATTGTGTCATAACGTCGGTGTGAATTTTTCCTGGTTGCTGTGTTGCTAAGATAAGGGAGATTCCTGGTTGTCGTCCTTCGCGCATAATCGTAACGAGTGGCTCTGTTGCAATATTCCAATCCTCTTTATTATGTGGCAAAAATTCATGCGCTTCATCAATGACTAGCCACACAAGAGGGAATTCTTGCGTTGTGACTTCTCCTGTGGAAAAATAACTCATAGTAGCTTTTACTTGCTCATATTCTTCTTTTTTACGTGCTTTCATACGTTCAATGAAGAGTTTTTGAGAGATAAGACCTACAATCATTTGCTTGATCCGCCAGCCTCCGGGAAGCGTCGCATATGCTGAGACGTCAAGAATAGTAATCTGCCCACCCTTTGCAATTTCCTCAAGAGGCGTACCATTAACATCAAAAACACCCCAATTCTGAGTTGAGAGCAACATATTCTCAAGTGCATCTTTTACTATTTGTTCTGTGCGATCATCACTTTGTACTGCGGTGATAAGATCAGAAATAGAAAAATCCGGATTTACTTTTTTAAGCTCAGCACTCACACGAGTAATCGCAATGCCGTGAGGAGAATTTACGTGCAGGTCAAAAACATGGCACCAATCACGACCATCAAGCAGACTTGGCTTAATTGAAAAGGGCTTGTCCGTAGGGATTCCCTCTTCTTTATACTGGTGGTAATAATCAATGGGGGTGAAGATCGTAACATCACAAGGTTTTGCTTTCATACCCCAGGGTTCAAGCAATTCTTCTTCTTGCTTGTTGGGATATTTCATTGTCCAGTACACACCCATAGTATCAAGAAAAATAAATGCGAGGTTTTGCTTAATTTCAGGTTCAAGATCAGCAACACCTTCAGCAATCACCCCCATGGTGTAAGATTTACCTCCCCCCCTCTTACCTGCGATGAACATGACGTGAGAGCTTGTCACATCCATGTAAATATTGTTTGAGAGCGTTTGCGTTCTTCCCATTCTGATATACTGTTTTCCTAGAAGAATAGTGCCTCTCAAACCGAATTTTTCCACATCGGGTTTGAGGCGACCCACAATAATATCTCTCATGACCTTTTTAAACCCTTCAAGCTGTTATAAATATTTGTCATTACTCCTGAGTGTTCTTTTATTGGCGGTAGGTTTAAAAAGACCCAGCTATGCTCAAAACATATCAAACTACTCAATTCATGAGAAGGGGTGTCAAAAAACATGGCAAAAAAAACAGCTCAAAGGGCAACAAAAAAAACAACAAAAACAGCATCAAGTAAGAAAAACTCAAAACGTGCAAAAAAACAATCATCGCATCAAACATCGCATCACACGTCCCACAAGAGGTCATCTAGGTCATCTTCAAAAAAGACAACCTCAAAGAAACCAACAACAATTGGCCCAGTGCATAAATTACTCATAGCACTTGCAGGAATTATCGTACTGCTTCTCATCATCACCTTCATTAAAGGACAAGACGTCGCAGCAACAGTGAACGGCCAGACGATTACCAACAAGTACATTGATGAACAATACGAACGTATCCCTACCGCGTATAAAACACAAATCACTCGTGACGTGGTTTTACAACAAGCAATCAATGAAGAACTTCTTCTTCAAGAAGCAGCAAAAAAAGGCATCAGTGTCACTGATGAAGAAGTAGAATCTGCAATCAACGCAAGCATTACTCAATCAGGACTTGACGAGGAATCATTCAGACAACGTCTTGCAGAACAAAACTTGGATATGAATGACTTACGAGATCTTTATCGCAAGCAACTTACCATCAATAAACTTATTGAACAAGAAGTCATCTCAACAATTAACATTTCAGATGACGTGCTACGAGCATATTACGAAGAAAATAAAGAACAATTCAAAAAAGGTGAAGAAGTGACTGCATCACACATCTTAATCCTCACAGACAACCGCAGTGATGAAGAAGCAAAAGCGCTTATAGATGACATCGCAGCACAAGCAACACCTGAAAACTTCGCAGAACTTGCAAAAAAGTACAGCGAAGGACCGTCTGCTCCAAGGGGAGGTGACTTAGGAACTTTTGGAAGAGGTGTTATGGTACAACCCTTTGAAGATGTCGCGTTCTCAACACCTGCCGGGACCATCTCAGAACCTGTGCGCACACAGTTCGGCTGGCACATCATCTACGTCAGAGATAAAAACCCAGGAGGAGAACTCAGCTTTGAAGAGGTCAAAGATCAGATAAAGGCACAACTACTTGAGCAACAAGCACAACAACTAGTCGTAAGCTACCTTGACCAACTCAAAGCAAACGCAGATATAGAAATTAAGGACTAAGGTCCTTAGGTTTTAATCTTTTTTTCTTACTTATGAAACAAGACATCACAGCATACGAGTTGTATCACCTTCTACGTGAATTAGATTTTCTTAAAGGAGGAAAGATTGAGCAAATCTATCAAGAAGGAAAAGAACGCATCACGCTCGTCATCCACGCGCAAGAAAAAAGATTCATCCACGTTTTCGTGGGAAAACTATTCTTCCTTGGACTTCATAAAGGAGAAAACCCTGAACGTCCTCCAGGGTTTTGCAGTTATCTTCGCAAATACCTCAAAAATGCACGTATCCAGAACATCTCGCAAAGAGGATTTGAGCGCATCATAGATATAGAACTCTCCACCAAAGAAAAAACATATCACCTCATTGTAGAACTCATACCACCAGGAAACGTCATTCTTTGCGATGAAGACTACGTTATTCTCTCACCGCTCACCACGGCAAATTACGCTGACAGAGTTATCAGAGCACGTGTGCCCTACGAACACCCTCAAAAAGAATTCAACTTCCTCACCCTTGAAGAAGAACAACTCAACGCTCTTATCACCTCAACTACTTGCGACACACTTGTCACCTCACTTGCAATAGACCTTGGCTTAGGAGGGCTCTACGCAGAAGAAGTATGCGTACGAGCAAAAATAGACAAAGATACCAAACCAAGCGAACTCACCGAAGATCAAAAAGAAATGCTTTTTGCAGCATTACAACTACTACGCTCACAAAAGACACAACCCCACCTCATTAAAAAATCCGAACGCATTGTAAACATTATTCCCATCAAACTTGAGAGTAAAGAATGCGAGGAAGCGCAGTGGAACACGTACTGGGAAACGCTTGCCCATCTTCTTACTCAGAAAAAACATGAAGAAGTGCTCAAACATGTTGAGAAAAAAGCAAATACTAAAACAAGACAACTTGAAGAGCGTATCAAAAAACAAGAACAAATCATCAAAGGACTTCAACAATCAGAAGAAGAAAATCAAAAAATAGGCGAAGCAATATATGAAAACTATGCTCAACTTGATGAACTTCTCAAAGAACTCAATGCGCTGCGCGAAAAAGGAGGGTGGAAAGCAATTAAAGAAAAATACCCTAATCTGGTGGTTAATGAGAAAACAGGAGAGGTGACTGTGGACCTATGAGGCTCTTCACCCGACGATATGAAGAGTGGGGGTATCAAGGATCCTATGAGAAAATTGAGAAAAAATACCTTCGCATCAACACGCTTCGCACAAAAACCTTGCCTAAAAAATTCAACCTTGTAAAAGTACCTTTTCTTGAGGATGGATATGAGAGCAAAGCTGATTTTTCATTAGCATCTTCTCCCGAATACTTACAAGGGCTTTTTTACCTCCAAGACGCATCTACTCAACTCGCAGCAGAAGTACTTAACCCCCAGCAAATAGATCGCGTTCTTGACATGGCAGCAGCTCCTGGCGGAAAAACAACACACCTCGCAGCACGAATGAAGAATAAAGGATTAATTGTAGCATTGGATTCATCACATGGAAGAATTCAAAAACTCAAGAATAACCTTGAACGATTGGGCGTTGCAAATTGTGTTGTTTATCAAAAAGATGCTCAATACGTATCTGATTTGAATATGCAATTTGATAAGGTTCTGCTTGATGCTCCTTGTTCTGGAAACTTTTCTCTTGACGCGCAGTGGTTTGAGAAAAGAGATTTTGAAGGTATTAATGCGAACGCTAGGTTGCAAAAAAAACTGTTGCGATCAGCAGTAGGGGTGTGCAAACCAGGAGGCATAGTCTTGTACTGCACGTGTTCTCTTGAAAAAGAAGAGAACGAAGATGTTATTGAATGGGCTCTTGACGAGCTTAATGTTGAACTTGTACCTATTAACAAAGATGTCGGTGTTGCTGGCATAACAGAAAAGACTGCTCTGTGCAAGAGAATCTGGCCAGGCGAGACGCAAGGATTTTTTTTAGCAAAACTCAAAAAAGTTTGACTTTACGGTGTTTTTGCGGTGTTAGCTACTCAAAAAACGATTCTTTAAACAGATCTTTCTTCGTTCTTCTTTTTTCTTCTAGGGTGTTCTTTTCTAAGGCGTATTTTTTTAAATCAACTACGTATTCTAGGAAGTATGTATACTCTCGAAACTGTTGCAGAAGATTTCAAAAAGAACTACTTGCCCCAAGCGTGCAGTGAGTGTGATGCTTTTTGCTGCAGACTCCCCCAAGAAGAACTGACTGATAAAGAAGTTCTTCTCCTTGCAAACATACGACACATTGATGAAGTTGATTCTGTGCGACGTGCAGATGGTGCGTCTCTTTTTGTAAAAGAAGAACGCGGCTGGGCTATGGATTTAAGGGAGTCTTCAAGTACGGGAAGAATCCGAAAGTTAGATTACCCTGACGTTTGTCCTCGCCTTGATGGTACTTCTTGTTCAGTATATGATCACCCTGATAGACCTTTTGGTTGTTCAGAGTTTCCTCTTTACTTTGGAAAGTTAGAAGATCGTGGCAGGACTGTTGATGCGATTGTTCTTCATCACCAATGCAAAGGGATTTCGCAAGACATCGCACAAGAGATTTTATCACGAGCGTTATTTGAGGGTTATCGCGTGTTTCTCGACCCTGGTCTGCGCCATGAAGTAAACTTTGAGAATATTGATGATTATGTAGCTCGTTTTTTTAAGAAATGAGTTGAGTAATTCAATTGTTGCCTGTTGTCATTTTGGTTACAGGTTGATTTGCAACTGTACTTGGACAAGACTGCTTGCTCCAACCATTACTTTTATAAACCACCTCAAAATCAAGGGTGGTATTGACGGCCATAGGGGGCTGGATACACCTGTTCCCATTCGAACACAGAAGTTAAGAAGCCCTCCGTTCGCCCGTGTACTGGTCTTATGATCGGGAAAGGGCGAAAGCTGTCTCTTTTTTCTCCTTGCTTGTGGTGGTATTTTTTATTCTTTTTTCTCACTTCTTCCCCACTCGTCACCACTTGGAAATAACAACAAACAGTAATGTTTATATATCGGTGGGATAAACCTCCACTCTATAATAGTAACTTTACATTGGTCAAGAGGTCTTCCATGAAAAAAAACAAAAACAAACTTGGACTAAGCTTAGCAGCACTCATAACAGCACTTCTACCCACAGCGTCACAAGCACATGACATTGAAGATTACGAATCACTCATAAGAGCATGCTCAGATACTCTAGTCTACACCACAAACAAAGAAGAATGTACACAAGCAGAGCAATGCATCACTACACCAAATGCACCCCAATGCACACCACTTCTTGATTCCGCATTCGCAAAAAGCATAACTGAAGGGAACTTCAACATTTATTCTGATGAAACGACGAACGAGTCTCTTGGAAGTCCCCTTCTTGAAGATGCGGATGAGTTTCCCGTTGATTCTACTACCACAGATACGACGTTAGAAGATACTGTTAATCAAGCATCTGTGCAAATATCCAAACCATTATCTGTGCAAATATCCAAACCATTTGATGAACTAAACCGTGTTGAAGAAATTAATGAATTTATCAACACTTATTTCAAAGATCCTGAGGCTCGTAAAACACTTTTAGATGTGGCTTTGCGTGTGGCAGAAAATACGAGTTGGACTGCTCACCCAATAGTGCATGGAAAAGCAGTATCCACCCCTGTTTTTGATCCTGTCTCAGGTGAACCCCTTTACCTTATCATGCAGATTGATCCTAAGAAAGGCGT
>RFJL01000031.1 GCA_003695435.1 Candidatus Woesearchaeota archaeon | reverse complement strand
GGTTTTGTGGTGATGCTGGATCTTGGTTTTTTCTTGATAGGTTCAAGGCATCCAACAAAGGGTGAATCTAGGTTTTTGCTAAGTTCTTCAAGATTGACTCTGTCTTTTCTTGCTTGTTCTATGACGTCATCAAAAGGCATTCCTTGCCGGTACGGTCTTCCTGTGTAGTGGATGAAATAGTATTGTATCACCATTCGGTTGGTGACTTGTTCTGTTTCTGCTACGTCAAGTTGGGCGAGAATGTGCTCATCAGTACAATGTGGCCAACCTCCACGAGGTGTTGAGAACGTAAATGCTTTTGAAGGAGTTGATGGAGTTTCAGGCAATTTGACACAGTAGGTTTTTCCTTGGTACGTGTATGCGTGATATGTTCGGGGTGGTTGTTCTATGATCTTATTATCCCACAGAACAGGAACTCCCTCAATCATGATTGCGTAGGGGTCGGGAATGGGTGAAGTGTTAGGTAAATCTCGTACGTAGAGAGGTTTTTCAATAATCTCATCGCAAGCTGAGGGTGTGCTTGTTTTTTGTTTTCTTTCTTGGTGTTGTTGAGCTAGCGCGTTTTCGCAATCCCCTGCGCAATACTCCCACTCAAACGTAACAGGTTTTCCGTTGTTGTTGTATTGGAATTGTACGATGTATACGCCAGGTTGTTCTGTGTTAAATGCGTAGAGTGTTTCACGAGTATTGGTAATATCTCCTAGGAGTACGTAGCGCAAATCGTTTCCTGTTGGTCCTGTGCGTTGCCACTTTGCACCTACGTTGAGTGTTTGCCCCACGGGTTGTTTGATATCTTTAATCCTTACACTTTGAAGGCTGGGGACTTGTGTGTTGATAACTCTTCCTTCCGGTGTGGTGTGACCTAAAACACGCAAAGGCGGGGGTTCAAAGGAGAGGGCGGCATCTTTTCCTTGCGTTTTACGTGAGTTGATAGCGTATTCTGCTTGGTGAAGTTCATTTCGAATAGACTCTTCGAGGCTGTTTGAAGAGTATGGCGAAATATCTTCACAACTGCTAATCTCGTTGTAGGCCTGTTCAATTTCTTGAGAAACATCTTCTCCTTGTAGCGCTCTTAGTTTTATGTTTGTTGCGGTTTCAAGAAGGTTTTTTCTGCAAGCAATCTCTTCTTTCCATTGTTCTTTGAGATGTTCTTGAACAACAGTTTTGTCTTCTTCTCGTGCTGATGCGAGAAGCTCTGCTTTGACAATCCTGTCGCGTTCTTGCAAGTCGTTTTGAGCTTTTGCTTGAAGAAGCATGTCACTCACGTTGCTCTCCCCAGGTGTGTCAAGAGAGGATAATTGCGAACAGGCTGTAAGTGCAGTTTGGGCTTTTGTTATTTCTTCTCGTACATCTTCTTCGTTAAGTGCTCGAAGGTAAAGAGTAATTGCATCGCCTTTCACCTTTTCGATACAGGAAAGCTCTTGAGAAAGATCTGTTTGTTGTGATTTTGTGTCTTCTACTATTTGTTGACGTTGTTGTTCTTGTCTTGCTCTGGCGATTTTTTCTCGGGCAATACTCTCAAGAAGGGTTTCTTGGTTAGATGTTTGTGCGCAACGGTCAATCTTTGCGAGAAGAATGATGGATTCAGCACGCACATCAACTCCTTGGGCTGCTTCTTGTTCAATTTGTTGAGCGGTTTCAAGAAGGGGTTTCATGCAACGTACTTCTTGTTTGGCAGCGGATGTTATTGCAAGGTTTTTCTCTTGTAATTCTGTTTGACGTTGTGTTTCAAGTTTTTGAAGATCGTCTTGAAGATCTGCTCTTAATTCATCAGGAAGCCGAGTCCTCCCGTCAACGAGGATGTTATCATCAATAAGGCCGTACACTGCGAGAAGTGATTGTAGTTCTTTTGTAAGTTTGATTTTTTGTTGCGTGTTTTGACTTCGCGCTCTCTGATTGTAGAGATCGTTGATGCGAGTGATGAGCTCTTGTTTTTTGTGTGCTTTGAGTTGTTCTTCTTCTTGTAGTAGTTCCGCTCTGGTTTTTCCTTGTGTTGCTTGTTTAAGCTCTTTTCTTGAGGGCTGCTTTTCGCGCATTTGTTCTTCAAGTTGTGCTTTGAGTTGATAGTAGTTTTCAAGAAGAAGATCTCTCTCTCCTTTGATGTGTCTGATGATTCTGTCTTTTCCAGCCCATTTTTGATAGTCTTCAACGCGGTTTTCTTGTTGTGCTAATTGTTCTAATTGTTCGAATATGCTTTTTTCTATGCTTTCTTCTCGTTCTAGTCCTCTCATAAACCATTTTTGCTCGTCGTAGGCGAGTTGTGAGAATTGAGGGTTGCTTGCAAGAAGAATCATTTTGTTGATTTGATTGAGATCTGATTGTTTGGCATAGTCAAAATTTGAGGGTTCTGTGGTGCTTTGTGTTCCACTTTGTGCCATGACGAAGATAACCGTATTTAGAAGCATGATAAGAAGTATGAATGTTATTAAGGCGTGTTTTTTAGAGCGTAACAAGGAAGCTCACCTCTTTGGATACTTGTTCTCCTGTAAGTTTATCAGTAAGTGTTGCGCGTAGAGTGTATCGTTTAAGTTCAAGTTGTGATGTGTCTATTACGTAGTGGAGTTTCTTCTTGTACTGTTCAGGTCCAACAGATTCTGCTGCATCAAGAAACTCCTCGATAACTTTTCCATCTTCATCAAGAATGTGAATGTCAAGAGTGATCCAATGTGCTTTTCCGTCTTCAAGTGGTGCAGTGGTGAATCCTGCTGCAGTTATTGTTACGAGACGTTGTGCTCCTTGGGGAATGATGTTTTCAAACTCCACAAAAGGGATGTGTAATGTCTTTTCTACGTTAACGGTGTGTTCTACGGTGGTTTTTCCTTGTTGTATGGTGATTGTGTGTTCTCCTGGGAGAAGGTCATAGGCAAGGATTGCTTTGTCTTCTCTTTCATAATCAGGTATGAAAGGTTCTGATCCGTCTACTGATACTATAAGCATTTCTGGTTTGTCAAGCTGTGCGTAGATAACATCACCTGGCTCAAAGTGAGTCTCACCATCTTGGTCTACGAGATAGTAGGAGTTTTTTGTGTTTAAAACTAGTAGGATTGCTGTGATGAGTGCGAGCAGTAAAATACTAAGTCCAAGGATTTTTTTAGCATTCATTGTGTTATAGTCATAGCTAGAGCTATAGTTAGATCCATTGTGCGTGAGAGAGTTGTATGAGGAGTTCTAGTTCTTCCTTGTTAAAACCCCATTGATCTTTGAGTTCTTTGTAAAGTTCTGCTGGTTTTTTGTGGAGCTGTTTGCCGTTGCGATCTTTGCCTTTGATGTAGTTTTCAATTGATCCAATGTATGTTTTTTCAAGCTTTGATTGCAAAGATTGTGCTTTGTCTATGTGCGAGAGTATTTTTGCGATGATACTTGGTGTTGCAGGAATTACGAGTTGTGAAGGAAGAGCGTCAAGTGCTATGAAAAAGGGAGGTGTTTTGTGAGGTAAGTGAACGAGTTTGGTAATTGTTGTGCTCACTCCTGCTGGCGAGACGAGTTTTTTTCCTTCTATTTGCGCTGCAAGTGCCTGGTCGTGCAATCCTTGTCGAACAAGTTCTTCAAGATAGGTGGTGAGCTGATCAGGACTCATTCCTTTTTTCTTCTGAATAAGGGTGTTTACGAAGCGTTCAAGAGCTTGCATATCCTCTTCTACAAAATCTTTCTTTTCAAGATCTACGTGTAGCCAGAGTCCTTCATCTGTGTGTTCAAGATGTATTGCAGGTTGAGTGAAAAATTGGTAACGTGCAATGGTGAAATCGTGTCCTTTGATTTGTATTTTCTTTCCGTGGAGGATTTTTTGAAGTTCTTCTTTATTTTCCGGTCCTTTTGCTGCTATGAGTTCTGCGAGTTCTCGAACTGTGGAGTATCTTCCTTTCTTCGCTAAGCTTTGCGCTCTTGATTCTCTTGAAGCGAGGCGTTTAATGACGGGGTCAATTTCTTTTTCAGCTATCTGCGCTTCTTGTTCAAGAATAGGGATGGTTGGGTCTATGATAGCATGTAATTCTTTGAGGAGTTGTTCAAGACGTTGCTGTTCTTGTTTTCTTTCTTCCCCTGTGAGCGCGTCACGTCTTTTTGCACCTTCTTCTATTTGTTGCAAAAGTTCTTTTGCACGTTTGTAATTAGAAAATACTGCGCGTACCTTGGTAGTAAGGTGAGTTACTTTTTCTTGGGTTGCTTGGAGCCCTACTGCATTTGCTGCAGATCTTGCTTTGTTCAAGAGCACTTCTGCTCTTTTGAGAAGTCCAAAGAGCATATCAAAGTACTTGTCTCCTTGTGCTAATTCGTCTTTAAGAGGTTTCATTTCTTCCACCTCTGTGTAAGTTTTTGAAATCGTCCTGGTTTGATTTGTTTTTTGTTCTGTTTAACCCAACGTTGTACGAGAGCAAAGTATTGGGGTAGTGTTTCTCTTCTTGACTGCGCATTTTGGGGTGTGATGTAACCATATTCTTCTAGTTTATTGACGTAATGCTCTTCGAGATAGGGTTTGAATCGTTTTATAGTTTCAAGGATTGGTTTTACATCAGTGTTTTCTAAGTCCAAGTTTAAACTGCGATTAACAAAGCGTAGAACGTCAGGAGAGTATTTTCCTTCTTGTAGGTCCCGATACTGCTTACGGTAAGGTGGATTTGCTGCTTTTCCTAGTTCTAGTAATACTGATCGTCGTACGGCTTCAAGTCCTCTTGCCTTGTCGTCCGCGTTTTGCGGGTCAATATCATCTTTGAGGTATTCGTTGTTTTCTGCGTGGCGTTTGTGATTATCAAGCCACATCTTGATATCTTCTAGTAAGTGTCTTGCATGTTCTGCGCGTTCATAATCTTGTTGTGTGAGTGTGCCTTCCTGGAGTTTTCCCTCAAGGTTTTTAGGTTTAAGTTCACGCAATAACTCGTTTAGGCGTTCTCGTAATTTATCAAAGGGTTCAAGTGTTTTGCCAAATCCCAATACTTCACTAACAAGTTGGTGCTCCTCTTTAATGAGGTATACTTTTGAGAGGTTTTTGATCTGCTCTTCTTTGCTTAAGATGTAGTTGATGAAGTGTGCG
>RFJL01000030.1 GCA_003695435.1 Candidatus Woesearchaeota archaeon | reverse complement strand
TTTTTTCTTTTCTCTTCTTTCTCACAAGGTTTAAAAAAGGCATGTGCTCTTTAACAAACATATGGATCAAAACCCACAACCGTACCACTGGGCAGATTATGCAGCCTTGCAAGTCATCAAAGAATTCCCTGATGAAGAAGTCTACACCGTAGCATCAGGTGTAACGCCTTCTGGAATGGTGCATGTGGGTCATTTTAGAGAGCTTATCACCTCTGAACTCGTACGCAGATCACTTGAAAGACTCGGAAAAAAAACGAGATTCATTTATTCCTGGGATTCTTACGATGCATTCAGAAAAGTACCTTCTAACGTTCCAGAATCGTGGAAACAGTACTTACGTCTTCCTAATGCGCAAGTTCCAGATCCTTTTGGGGAGTGTCACGAAAGCTATGCAGAGCATTGGATGCAATTAGCGGAACAAACATTGCGCGTATTTAATTTTCCCGTTGAATATCAAAGGCAACATAAGATTCAAACATCAGGAGAATACGCAGAAGACATTAGAAAATATCTACGTAAAAGAAAGGAAATAAAGAAAATACTTGACAAGTTTCGCAAAGAACCTCTTCCAGAGTCTTGGTTCCCTCTTACTGTGTACTCGGAAAAAACAGGAAAAGACACTACAAAAGTTCTCTCTTACGACGAAGAATATACTATTGAATACGAGTGTGAAGAAACAGGGTTTAGAAACACTATAGATTTTAGAAAAACACCTATTGTAAAACTTCCTTGGCGTCTTGATTGGCCAATGCGATGGGCGCATTACGGCGTGTGCTATGAACCGGGAGGAAAAGACCATTCCACTCCAGGAGGAAGTTATGATACTGGAAAACAAATTGTCAAACTTGTCTCTAATCGAAAAGCTCCCGTTTATACATTCTACAACTTCGTAGGTATGAAAGGGTCTGGAGGAAAAATATCAAGCTCTTCAGGAAAAGGAGCCACGATGAAAGACCTCCTTGAAGTATACACTCCTGAGCTAGTTATGTACCTTTTCGTCGGAACAAGACCTCAAGCAGAATTTTCCATCAGCTTTGATACTGATGTTATCAAAATCTATGAAGACTATGACAAACTCGAACGTCAATACTATGGTATTGAAAAAGTGAAGGATGAGAAAAAACTCAACCAATACAAACGCATCTACGAACTCTGTCAGATAAAAGACATACAACCCTCAATACCATATCAACCAGGATTTAGACACCTCACCACAATTATCCAAATACATGAAGGGGAAGTTGAAAAAGTCATAGAGTACTTCGCATCACAACTTCAAAACGACTTTGATAAACAACGACTTTTAGAACGTGCGCGTTGCGCAAAGAACTGGCTCGACCACCACGCAAGTGAAGAATTTATCTTCAAAGTACGCAAACCAGGACCTGTAGATATTCCCCAAGAGTATAAAGAAGTCTTACATCAAGTAGCTCAGAAACTTGATGAGCGAGAATGGGATGAAATTTCCCTTCATGAAGAACTCTACATTCTTATAAAAAACGCCAATCTTGACATAAAAGAATTTTTCCAAGCAGCTTACAAGGTTCTCATAGGAAAAGACAGGGGACCAAAGCTTGCATCGTTTATTCTAACGATAGGAAAACAGCGTGCAAAAGAATTACTCCTTTCCTGCTAAATTGAACTGAATAAAGCGTTAAAAGTCTTTAAAATTGATTTTTACGTGGTAATTGTCCTTTTCAAACTTTTTAAAGCGTTTTTAGGTCTTTTTCATACTCGAAACCTATAAAAACCCCTGCCAGAGATGTGAGAATATGTTTCCCAGATTACGCTCGGGGCAAGATATCACGGTTCAATACTCCGGAAAAACCGTTATCGGACTTATTGAACGCGTAACACTCAAAGGGCCCTCTGGAAAGAAAAAAACAGTTCTTGCACGAATAGACACAGGTGCAACAAAAAGCTCAGTTGACATCAGACTCGCAGCAGACCTTGAGCTCGGACCCATCTTACGTTCAACAACAGTAAAATCAGCTTCAGGAACTGGTGTGAGACCAATTGTTCAAGCACACATCAACATCAAAGGAAAACAACTCTCTAACGGATTCACTCTTGCAGACAGATCTCACATGAAATATCCTGTACTTATTGGTCAAGATATTCTAATCAATGACTTTCTCATTGATCCAGCAAAGGAGGCGGACTAAATGCGAGCAGCACTTCTCTCTTTAGGATCAAAGAGCAGCAAGATCACAGCGCAAGCAATGAGGAAATATTTCACAGATGTTGATGAACTCAACATCAAAGAAGTTGAAGTAAAACTCTCATCAAAAGGACCTGAAGTGCTCTACCAAGGAAAGCCACTTCCCGACTATGATTGCATGTACCTTAAAGGCTCATTCAAATATGTACAAATTCTTCGCAGCGTAACTTGTGTTCTTCAAGAAAAAACCTATGTTCCTATTCCTGACTACGCATTCACCACAGGTCATGATAAACTGCTTACCCAACTTGTTCTTGATCAGGCAGGAGTTCCCATGCCTACAACATACATCTCAAGTTCAACCAAAGAAGCAAAACGTATTCTTGATCGAGTCTCCTACCCCATAGTTATTAAATTTCCCCAAGGAACGCAAGGAAAAGGAGTAACGTTTGCCGAGAGTGTTTCATCAGCAAAATCAATTCTTGACGCGTTTGCATCACTCAACCAACCAGTAATTGTGCAAGAATTTGTAGAGACTGGCGGAGAAGATATTCGCGCATTTGTCGTCGGAGGAAAAGTAGTGGCTGCAATGAAACGCAAAGCACTTGAAGGCGAAAAAAGATCAAACATACATGCTGGTGCAAAGGGTGAAAAAGTAGAACTTGATCTTGAAACAAAACAAATAGCAGTTAAAGCAGCAAAAGCACTCAAACTAGATATTTGTGGCATAGATATTCTCAAAGGTCCCCAAGGACCAAAGGTAATTGAAGTAAATCTCTCACCAGGGATTCAAGGAATCACAGAAGCAACAGGAATTGATGTTGCTAATAAAATCGCAAAACACCTCTATGACGCTACAAAATCATTCCACAGCACAGAAAAAGTGGAAGGTGAGGATGAAGACATACCCAAAATCGTAACGTCCATAAGTTACTCAAAAGGACAACTTAAAGTACCTGAGTTAATAGGGAAGTTTGCAGGTATCGCAAAAGACGACGAAGTTACCATTTCTTCCGGAAAGAGAATGATTATCATCTCCAAGAATGCGCGATAATTCATTTGTCGTTCATAGTTCATTCTTTTAGTTTAATCTTGTCACTCTGCTTAACACAAGCACTCTCCTGCACATCTGCTCCTTGGATATAGATGAGTTTATTAAGAAGCATCTTAAAGAACATCATAGATGAAATTAGGCGTCTTATGTTCGGGAGGAAAAGATAGTTTACTTGCAGCGTATCTCGCACATAAAGAGGGATACACTCTTTCCTGTCTTATCACTCTTTCCTCAGCAAATGAAGCAAGTTACATGTTTCACACGCCCTCAATAACTAAAGTAGCAAAACAAGCACAATCAATGAACCTCCCCCTCATTCTCCAAAATACAAGGGGGGAGAAAGAAACCGAGCTTGAAGATCTCAAAGAAGCAATAAAAAAGGCAAAAGAAGAGTTTGGTATTGAAGGTGTGGTTACCGGCGCAGTTGAATCAGTCTACCAAGCATCACGCATACAGAACATCTGCAACGAGCTCAACCTTGAATGCTTTAACCCTCTTTGGCAAAAAGATCAACTTGAACTCCTAGAAGATCTACTGCGCTTTGGGTTCAAAGTCATCATTACAGGTGTAGCAGCATATCCTCTGGATGAAACCTGGTTGGGAAGAGAAATTAATTCAACGTTTATCAAAGAAGTACGAGATCTCCAAGAAAAATTTCATATCAATCCTGCGGGAGAAGGGGGGGAGTTTGAGAGCTTTGTGCTGTACTGCCCGCTCTTCAAAGAACCACTAGAAATCAAAGACAAAAAAATATTTGGTTCGGGAAATTCGTGGCGCATGGAGGTGGATCTATGAGTGGTGTGCTCATCTTGAATCTTTGTAAAGAGCCTCTTCACTTCTACGAATTTGTAAAACCTGTTGAAGACATTCTCAAAAAAGAAGGTATTGCATTCAAAACAATTCCATTCAATCAATTCACCTCCTCGAGCGCGTGTGATAAAATTATCATCTGCGGAACGTCCTTGAAAGACGATCATTACCTTGATCTAGACTTCTCATGGATACGCTCAACAAGCATTCCTATTCTTGGTATCTGCGCGGGTTGCCAGATGATCTGCCTATCCTTTGGAGCACAGCTCAAAAAGCAGACCGAAATAGGATACTACAAAGAAACTTTCGTAAACCCCTTCTTAGGATTACGCGGCGAGCAAGAAGTCTATCATCTGCACAACAAGTACGCAACACTGCCTAAAGATTTCATCTCTTTTACAGAGTCTAAGATTCCTCAAGCAATCAAACACCAAGACAAAGAGATCTATGGTGTTTTGTTCCATCCAGAAGTGAGGAATAAAGAGATGATTTTGGCATTCACAAAGCACAGGTAATTTACACTACTTGTAGGTTTCTTTTTAAGCGCGTTGGTAAACTATTTATACTTGGTATGCCTTACTATCGTATAGGGTTGAAAGGGGGTGATCGCTATGAGGCGACTCTTACACACACAAGTAAGAGAGGATGTCCTTAGCAGCGACGACTTCTACACCGACTATGAGGACCTTCTCGACCAGGATGAAATCTCTGCGCAAGAGGAGGCATTCATGCGCGGCTATCAAGCTGCCTATGAGCACTAAGGGGCTACACTGCAAAAAGGGGTTGGGGTTTATTCACCCTACCTTTTTTATATTCTTACATTGTTGAGTTCCTATGCTTACTGTTATCATTGACACAAATTTTTGGTTACTCCCGTTTCAGTTCCATATTGATATTGTAGAAGAGATTAAAAAAGCAGTTTCGGGCCCTTGCACTCTTTCATATATTGATAAAACAATTGATGAACTTGAGTATTTGATAGAACACGGAAGCCCTACGGAAAGACGCGCTGCAAGACTTGGATTTGATATTCTCAAGCAATCTTCTGCAATTCCCATAAAAACCGACAAGCTTTTAAATGTCGATCAGTTGATCGTAAACACCGTAACAGGGCCGGATTTTGCCGTAGCTACTCAAGATAAGGAGTTAAAGGCTAAAATAAAGGCAAAGAACGGTCGCCTTATCGTAATGAGGCAGAAAAAACGAATAGAGCTCATATAGCGGTGAAAAACAGTGTTTTACAAAATAAAAGTCAAAGACCACATTCGCGTACCTCCAAAAGAATTTGATATAGAACGCGATCAAGCAATCATCAATCGTATTAAAAAGAAATACGACGGGTACATTTCAAACGAGCTTGGCGTTGTTATTGATGTTGCAACACTTGATCAAGTAGGTGAAGGAAAAGTTATTCCCGGAGATGGTGCAATATACTACGACTGTGAATTCACCCTCCTCACCTTCAAACCAGAACTCCAAGAAGTACTCATTGGAAAAATCAAAGACATTGCAGACTTCGGAGCATTCCTCTCAATCGGTCCGATCGAAGGAATGGTACACGTATCCCAAACCATGGACGATTTTGTCTCCTTCTCCAAGGAGAAAGTCCTTACTGGAAAAGAATCTGGGCGTGTACTTAAAGTGGGAGATAAATGCCGAGCACGACTTATCGCAGTATCCTACAAAGATCCCACCTCTCCAAAACTAGGCCTTACCATGAGGCAAGAACACTTGGGCAAACTTGAATGGATTGAAGAAGCACGCAACAAACAAGCTGAGGCAAAAGAATAATGGCTAAGAAAAAAGTATGCAAGAGCTGTAGAGCACTCTATGATGCGGGACTTGCAGAATGCCCCTTATGTGGATCAAACCAAACTGCGACAAGCTCACACGGGAGGATTTACGTTTCAGATCCTGAAAAAAGCTTCGTAGCACAACAAGTAGGAATCAAACGCGCAGGCGAATATGCAATAAAGGTACGATAACATGAACATCACAAAACAACGAGAAACACCACTCTTAGGACGCACACGAGTAACTGCTCTTGTTGAGAACGAAGGTCCAACACCTTCACGACACACTATTCAAGATTCCCTCGCAAAAGAACTCAAAGTAAGCAGGGAGAACATCATCATTAAGCATATCTTTCCACGTTTTGGAAGCCAAGCAGTTAAAGTTATTGCACACATCTACAAAGACCCACAAAAACTTAAGAAGCTCGAAAACGAATACCTCCTCAAAAAACATGAAAGACCCGAAGAAGAGACGCCCGCACAGGAAGAACAAGCTCAAGCTCCAGCAGCGGAACCAGTAGAAGAAAAAGCTACAGAAGAACAACCCGCAGAAGAAGCAGAAACTCAAGAACAAAAGGGTGACTAAACATGGGAAAAAAAGCGAAAGGAAAACCAAGAAATCGTCAAGTTCACACACAATACGAATCAGGAAAACTCAAAAACAAGGTCTGTCCCAAATGCGGACCGGGCTATAACATGAGCGCTCAAAAAACACGAAGCCACTGTGGCAAGTGTGGATACGCTGAAAGCTCAAAAGCAGCAGAGTAAATCTAAATACTTTTTCACACTCATGTTTTTATAGACGTTTTTTCTACGCCTCCTTATGAACAGAGGAGACCGCCTACAACCAACCCCTCGAGTCTTTGTAGCATATGCGCGTTCAGGACCTCTTCCAAAAAAAAGAACGTATCAACAAGATACCTACCAGCTCATTCTAGAATTAAGTAATAATCCTGATAAAAAACCTTCCTTGTTTTATACGCGCAAGTACTTTCCAAAAATTCTTGAACACTGCTACTACGCAATAAGAGAGCATCCCTTTAATCTAATTTATCCTTATTTAAAATTCAGTGAGACGCTAAGTATTGCAACCTGTCTTTCAAGCAATCGTAGAAGTGATCACTTTTACACTTTCAAAAAACGAGTGCGTGAGATCCAACAAGAAGTCTCTCTAGAGGACCAACTTTTCACCATCATACGTTTTGCAACAGGAGAAGAAGCACCTCTTCCGTACAACGCAACTAATGGGTTTAGTCTTCTTAACCTTGCAGGAGAGCTCTCACGAAAAAACCTCGATGCTCATAGACGTGCAGTGCACTGCGCATCACGACCTGAACAACGCGATCAAGCACAAAGACAATGCGAAGAGTTAGAACGCACAATAACGCTTGTTGAAAGACTCAACGAATACCCCAAAGGTCACCTTCGCGACAGACTACGACAAGTACCAGAACAAGCAGTTCAAGAATTCATAAACTCCCTTTATCGCAAGCCTCAGCATTATATCTGGAATCATGACAAAGGATTTGAATCAGGCACACCGCTTCATTTCACCCCTCGAAGAAATGCAAGAAGTAGTAAAAAAGTACTTGCGTTTGCGCGAGAACTTGCAAAAGAATGGTCAACATTTCCTACAACGTATGTGAGCGCTCCTTTATCAAAAGAGTATAAGGAGAAACTTCGTCGAGAACAAGAAGGAGATCCAAGACAAGGAAATCTCTTCACGTGGAAGATTCCTTTCTAAACACGTGTTTCAAACCGTTGAAGAACCTTTTATTCTTTTAGTGTTTGTTCGAATGCGCTTACTTACCCGCAGCCTGCATAAGAAGAAGATCTTCCGTAGTGAGTTTTTGACCTTTTTTGAGTTTTTCCTCAACACTCTTAGCGCCTTCCTCAACTTTTTTCTTCTGTTCTTCTTTTACCTTTGCATCTTCTTTACGTTTAGCTGAAGATTGTTTTTTCTTAGAAGGGATACGTTCTTCTTCTGGAAGTTGCTTGCGATACGCTTCGTATGTTGCCTTGGCTAGAAGAAACTCTTTTTCAAGTTCTTCTTCAATAGGGCGCAATCTGCGAAGCTCTTTAGAGGCAAACAATAATTCCTCATGTTGTTCTTGAGATGTCTTAGCTTTATTCTGAATTTTTTTGTGTATCTCGTCAGCTTTTGCCTTGAGTTTTTCAAGCTCAGCACTTTTTTGCGCGATTTGCTCAAAAATCTCAGAGGTGTCTTTGAGCTCTTCAAGTTGCGCTTTCTTCTCTTTGATAAGTTTCATCAACTTTTGCTCATCTTTAAATGAAACCGCGCCAGTTTCTATACGAAGTTCCATATCTTCAATCTGTTTTTTAATCTTAGCGGGGTCAAGTTTCACTCCGGTTTTTTTAGAAATGCTACGCGCTTGTTTTTTAAGATCACTTAACTCCTTTGTTTTTTCTTTAACAAGCTCGTTAAGCTCTTCTCTGCGTGCTTTTGCATCCTGAACTTGTTTAGTATAATTATTCCTACGTGATTTTGCTTTTCTGAGAATGGTTAGGTATTCGCGAACCTGTTTTTGAAGTTCTTGACGCTTCTTGAATAATTCTTCTTTTTTCTCAAAAGCCTCTTTAACTTTAGCCTTAAGAGCAGTAAGATCAGAAATCTGTTCTACTTCTACTTGAGGAAGCTCAATCTCTTTTTTAGGAGCGGAAACTTCCTGTGTTGTTTGTTGTTCTTCTTGCGTCATTGATAAGCAGTGGCAGAGGAAGGCAGAGCCTTCATGCCAAGGTTAGTTTAAAATAATTTAATTCGGATTTATCCGAAAAGAGCGCCAAGACCTGCAGCAGCTGCGCCGTCGTCTTTCTTCTCTTCTTTCTTTTCTTCAGCTTTAGCTTCAGGTGCAGCTCCAGCATCTCCTCCTGCAGCAGGTGCAGCAGCAACGGGAGTAGCAACAACAGCAGCTTTTTCAATAGCTTCGTCGATGTTTACTCCTTCAAGAGCGGCACAAAGAGCTTTTACTCTTGCTTCATCAACAGTGACACCAGCAGCTTCAAGCACTTTTTTTACTGAAGCTTCATCAATCTTTCCACCAGCTTTGTGGATAAGCATTGCAGCATAAACGTATTCCATTTTTTTGTCCTCCGATTATTGTGATAGTTGTTGTACCGCGTTTGCCTGTCGTTGCGCTTTTGCAAGGATCTCTTCAACAACTCCTTTTTCAAGGATGTTGCATTCAAGAGCTAAGCTTCGCGCATCAGCATGCGCATTTTGTACCATGAGTTCAGTGGTCGCATCAGTAAAGATGCCTGCTTCCATCGCAAGATTAAATGCCCAGCGATGACCTTGAGTGATGTTATCTAGGTATTCTTGTTCATCAACGCTTAAGATGTTTTTATCATAAATCATACCATCTTCGTAAGCGCCAGTAATAGTCATTCCAATTTGCATGGGCTCAATTCCTAGACGGGTAAGGATACCTGCTAGTTCTTCACCCACGACGTCACCTTCCTTAGCCACAAGAGAGTCTTCTTTGATGACTACTTTACCGCCTTCAATTCCTGCCTTGATTTTGAACTGTCCTAACTGACCAATGATTGGTCCTGGAGCAAATCCGGTAGGTCCTGCAGGAACGATAATATCATTAGGAGCAACTTGTCCTCCTTTAATGGGTGCACTTGATTTGTTTTTTTCAAGTGTTTTGTAAAGGCTGAAAGGATTTTCATGAGTGCACATAATTGCAGGCATACCTTTAAGGTAGTCTTTGAGTTTTTCAAGACCTGGTTTGGTTTTTGCAGCTTCATCAATTGCAATATTGAGCAATCGCCTCTTCGTCATTTTTAAAATAACTTTTCCTCGAAGAGACTCTCTCATTCTCTGAACTGTTTTTGAGGGAAGGTTTTCCATGTTTACCGCTGCGATAACAGGATACTCTTGCATAAGCTGAGCAAATTCAGCTACAATTTTCTTCTTTCTCTCTTGTACCATCAGATCATCACCGGTTTGCTCATCGTTAGTTTGAGCTGAGCGTTCTTAATGTTATTTTCTTCTCGAGGAAGTTTGTGCGCAACTGCGTTGTACACTGTAAGGATGTTTTCCACAAGCTCGTCTTCGTTTTGGTTTTCTTTTCCGACGAGTGTCTGCACTGATAGATGCGTTTTTGCTCGGGCACGCACAGTTCTTCTTAGACGCTCTACAAGTGGCTCAAGATTTGCTTTTGGTGGAACGACAAGTCCTGCTTTGGGATTGGGCATTTTTTGTCTTGGTCCAAAGACTCGCCCAAAGGTCTGAGCAACTTTTGGCATCACTGTTGCCTGAGCAATAAAGTAATCATACTCCTCTGCGAGTTTTTTAATGTCTTTTTTATCAGTATAGGATGCAAAGTCATCAACAAAGATTACTTTGTCACAGACTTTGCTTGCGTGTTCTCTTAATTCAGGTCCCACAAGAGCACAGACCTTAATGTCTTTTCCAGGACTGTGCGGAAGATCAATGAAAAGGTCCACTTGTTCATCAGGGTTCTTAATGTTAAGATCCTTAAGGTTGATAATCAATTCAACGGACTGAGTGAAATTACGCTTCTTAGAATTCTCTTTAAGCTTGGATAATGCTTCTTTGACTTGTTTTGCTTCCATGATTATCTCTCCTCCCTCCTAATCGTCCACTACGGGATCGTTAGTTCGCGGGAATAGGTTGAGTTCTGTATGTGCAGACCTCCAAGGGGGTTTATAAAAGTTGTGGGTTTTTAAATAATATTTATAAATGAGGGGTGTTGAAAAAGACTTAATCGGGTGGTATATGAATGCATGTCGCAGTTATTTTGGATGGAAATCGCAGATTTGCAAAAAGACTCCTCAAAAATCCTTGGGAAGGTCATGAATACGGCGCACAGAAGGTAAAGAATCTATGTGAGTGGTGTTGTGAATTGGGGGTTACGGAGCTTACACTCTACGCGTTTTCTTGGCAAAACCGTAACCGACCAAAAACAGAGTTCAATTACTTAATGAAGATCTTCTCTTCCTTTGTTGACGAAGCGCTTGAAGAAAATTCACTTATTTTTGAGCGTCGCATTCGCATCAACCCTATTGGTCGCTACGCACAAGTCTTTCCAGAAGATCTTGTTAAAAGACTAGACCAACTCAAGGAGCTTACTCAAAAGTTTGATCGTTATACACTTAACATTGCTCTTGCCTACGGCGGACGCGAAGAAATTGTTGATGCGGTTAAAAAAGTTGGACGCATGATAGAGGCGGGAACCATTAGAGATGAAGAAATAAGTGAAGAGCTCATTGCATCACAGCTCTACCTATCATCAGAGCCAGACATCATTATTCGAACAGGGGGAGATCACAGAACATCTAATTTCCTTGCTTGGCAGAGCATTTATTCCGAATGGTTTTTCATTGAGAAAACCTGGCCAGAGTTTGAACAAGAAGATTTACTTGAGATTCTTGAACAATTCTCACAACGAGAACGAAGATTTGGTAAGTAACCATTCAAACGTTCTTTTTCACAAAAAGATCTAAACGTGGCTTTTTGTAGAGTTTCTAATCGTGGCTCGCAGAAAATCAAGAAGAACAATTATAGCTTTTTTACTTCTTTTGCAAGCTCGTCAAGATCTTTTTTCAGTTGCTCTGCTGCTGCCTTGAGCGCTGCTCTAGGGTTATCAGCTTCAACAACAAACGTAGGAACTCCGGTGAGTGGGTGATCAACGTTGTATCCTGCAACCTTAACACCTTTTTGCTGCCAGAGTGCTGATTTAAGCGCATTACAGAACCCGTGACCTTCTCCATGAAGTTCAAAGACGAGTCTGCCTTTCTTATCTTCAATAACGTTGATTTCCATATGTCTTCCTGGATTTGCAGTGCTTTATAAAGCTTATGGGTTTGATTTTCTCATAGCAACTCTTCGAGTGATGTTCAGGTCAAACCATATCTCGGAGCGCATCAAGCGCATCATATCTGCTTTTGAAACCCGCTTGAAAATCTATTGAGTTTATTAATCACCGTTCTTGTATTCTTACTATGCATATCTCCAAAAAATCACTTGCCGTTGAACTTTCACGTCTCAAAACATTTACCTCGCCCAAAGTGGTTCTAGAACAATACCCCACGGATTCTGAAGCGGCTGCAACAGTCTTATGGGCTGCGTACATGCGAGGGGACATTGAAGATAACATCGTTGCAGACCTTGGGGCTGGAACAGGTATTCTAGGAATTGGAGCGTATCTTCTTGGCGCAAAAGGTGTGTATTTTGTTGAAAAAGACCCTGATGCGATTTGTGATCTCAAAGAGAACCTTGCACGCATACAACTTGACGACAATTATACTATTCTGGAACAAGATGTTTGCGACGTGGATATCACAGCAGATATCGTCCTACAAAATCCTCCATTTGGAACACGTAAGGAGCATGCAGACAAACTCTTTTTAGAGTGCGCAAAGAACATCGCACCAATCATCTATTCAGTTCACAAAACATCCACACTATCTTTTGTAAAAGCGTGGGCAAAAGACAACAACTACGCAATAACTCTTCAACTACCTCTTCACATCCAACTCAAAAAGCAATTTCCCCATCAAACAAAAAAGATTTCTCGTGCAGATGTCACCGTTGTGAGACTGGAAAAGATTAAAAATAGTTGAAAAACTACTAACAACCATGAGGTTGACCTACTACATTCTCATCATTTTGTGCATTCTGAGCACAAACGCGGTCGTTGCAACTACTCTTTTTGAGGGCGAGAAACTTGAAAACGAATTCTTCACCCTTGAAGGCGAACAAATGCAATTTGATTACTACCCTTCTGCCGAGCGCATCTCTTGGAACGCATTTGGCACATGGACACAAATTGACAAAGGAGAATGCAAAGTTATTCAAAAATTTGACATTTGTTTTGAAGCTGTGGGCGATACGGTAGAGGATGAAGAGAAGGGAACGCGTTACCTCATCGAGCTTACTATATCAGATCTTGCACCTAAACTTAACGTAGAACTTGAAGCGGATGATGAGAGAGTAGATATTGATCAAGAAATTGAAATAACTGCCACAATCACTAATGAAGGAAACTCCGCTGCAACAGGTGTAACGTTCACCATGAACTTCCCATCAACAGTAGAGGTACTTTCCTCAACTGCTGTTAAAAATGCGAATACTGTAACGTGGCAAGGAAACCTGGATCCTGGAGAGGAAAAAGAAATTATCACCACGTTGGAGCTTGAAGAGTTTTCTGACTTCTCAGTACAAGCAGAAGTTACAAGCACAATCAACGCAAAAGCTTCCAAAGTACAATCAAACGTTCTTGACATCAGTGTGAATCTTCCTTATGAACTTGATATGGACTATTCCGATACGACGCTTAAAAAGAATGATTTTTTTGACCTTGAACTCTCCCTTGATAACACCGGAGATGATGTTATTGAGTTTAATGACCTTGTTCTTTCATATCCTTCTGCAGTTAAGCTCATCTCTAAACCGTCCGGGTGGATTGAAGTGGATAATGAACTCAGGCTCGACAAGACTTTTGAGCCAGGAGATGATGCAAGTTATTCCTTTACATTCCAAGCCCTTGCAGATGGCGAATATAAAATGAATATCAGCGCTCATGCAGAACTTCCGGACTTTGACATCAACTCAGTCTTTAGCCAAGACATCACCGTTCTTTCAAAAGACGTAGTAGCAACAATTGAAGTTCCGGATATGGTAAAAGAGCTTGAAGACTACGTAGTCAAAGCGACTCTTGAGAACCTTCTTGACGAGGATGTTCTTGTAACCTATGAACTCTCTTCTGATGCATTTATCAACATCTACAAGAAAACGCTTTCCATAGATGCGGGGGAGAGTGTGGTAATTCTCGACCAACACTTCAAAGCACCAGAAGTGGATGCTTCAAAAGACTACGTGGTAGTTCTTGAAGTAACTTCTGGCACGCAGACACAAACAATCACGAAAACATTCACCGTAACTCCTCGCAAAGAACTCCTTGAATTCAGAGAAGAGGTAGACGTTGATGGGGATGAGGCTTATGTCGTAGTCTATGCAAAAAATCTTGATATGAAGGAACTTGAACAAGTAGAGCTCATTGATGAAGCGCCTTCCCCTGTTAAAATCACAGGGACGCGGTTTGCAGAGTTGACGTTACCTGTGGGTGAGACGAAAGTGTACGAATACTTCGTACGCTCTGAAGATGGAGAAGATGTGACCATCACTCATATTGCTAATGTTGACACTGACGATGGCCTCTACGTGCTTGAAAAACAATTCACTCTTTCCTTTAATGCATCTTCGTCGGTAGAAGATTCCAATGGAGCGGTCGAAGAGGATGAAATAGGCGCAACAACTACAAGAGATGATGAAGTTGCTGATAAGGAACTTGATTCTACAAGGAGTGAGGGTGCTACAGGAGAAGATACCAAGGGAGTTTCTGATGTTATTTCAAAACCGGATCAAACCTCTCGGGAAGAAGATGATGTTCCTAGAGGGTTTTTCTCAAGTTTTCTTGAGCGCGTTACTCATTTTTTCTCAACAATTTTTGGGTAACTTGCTCTCTTGAATGTGGAGTGGGACTTTTTTTGAACTTGCGTGCCAGGGTGGGGTTTGGTTGTTTTTTCCCCGGCATTGTTCTGTACTCACAAAAATCTGTCAAAGGGAACAAACGGAAATAAGGGAAACTTATATAAAGGAGGGGGGAGTTACGCTACGATAAGGCTTAAATACGCCATATACACAGCGAATGATTGGGGGTAGTAACACATGAAAAAAGAGGTAGCAGTAAAATTAGATGAAGCGCTTAAAGCATCATTTGACAACGTCAAATCCCATTTCTTAGAAATCAAAGATGAACTAGATGACCATTTCATTGCAATCAATGAAAACACCGAAGAGATTGCAAACATCACCGACTACTTAGCAGATCTTGAAGGACGTGTAGATAAGCTTGATGAGAAAATGTCACAAATCCACTTTATGCTCTCACAACTCGTTAAACAAACCAAAGTTTCCATAAAACTCACCAAAGAAGAACAAAAAGCATTCCTTGTGCTCTTTACCTACGATTCTTTTGCAGATCTATCATCAATAGCACGCAAAGCAGGTCTTAGCACTCAGAAAACTCAAGAAGTTATCATCTCTCTTGTTGATAAAGGAGTTCCTATTCACAAAGAACACGTCAAAGAAATGCAACTCTACAAAATGGATGCAGAATTCAGAGATCGTCAAGCAAAAGAACAGATTGTTGTTATTGATGAAGACATTAAACAACAATATAAAAACACCCTGCTCAATCAATTCTTTGAATAATTTTTTTCAATACTTTTTCCAACAACTTCTTAATCAAACAGATTCAATAAATCTGCAAGTCTTCTTGAAACTCTTGCACTGATTGTTCTTCTCGTGGGTCTTCAACTACGTTCTCATTTGCAAGAGGGAGATAGAAATCAAATCGTGCCCCCCCAAGAATAGGAACATTAACCAACTCACCACCATTACAACGAACAAGTTCACGCGCATGCCACAATCCATAGCCCGTTCCGTTTTTCTTACCTGTATAATTCTTCTTGAAGATTTTTTCCCTTTGTGAACCTGTGATTGTTGGTCCATCGTTACGAATACGAATGGCTACCATAGACTCATCAGAAAAATTGTCAAGAGAGGGATTGGGCTTTTCCAAACGTATATCGAGGGTAGTAAGAGCAAAGTCAAAACTATTTTCAATAACTTTTGTAAGTGCCTGACCTGTAAGGTGAGGATCTACGAAAATCTTAGGATTGTATCCATAAGGTCGATAAACATGTACTTGTGCAGTAGTTTCAAGTGAGAATTGTTCTAACACTTCTTCAAGAAGTGAGAGAGCAGAAACACTCTTGCGTTCGGGAACAAGCGTTCCTCTCTCAATAAGGCCGATAAGTCGTGAGTATTCGATGACATCCAAAGCACGCTGAGAAGATGCCAGAATTCTTTGGGTGTATTCAATTACTTTTTGAATAAAATCTTGCGTATGGGCTTTTTCGCTTTCAAGCAACTGCGCATAACCATACACGCAAGTAAGGGGTGTTCTTAACTCATGAACTAGGTGGTCGGGAATTCTCTTTGCAGCATTTGCTTGGTGCGCTTCGTAAAGCGTTCTTGAAGCAAGACGAGTAATTGGTTGGAGTTTCTCTGCAAGCTCATAGGAAAAAGGCTTGCGTGAGGCAAATTCAAGAACTCCTTGGAGTTCCTGTTCATATGCAAGGGGAATGAACAACGCACAATTTACCTCTCTTCTTGCATATTCTCCTTTATTAAGATACTTTACAAAGGGGTTGTTCGCAAGATCGTTTTCCACTAGAACTTTTTTGCTTGAGGCAACAAGAGAAACTAGCCCCTCTCCCAATGCATAGGTAAGATCAAACATATCCTCGCTGTGATTATATCCTGCAACCATTTTCGAATGTCCTTGTTCTAGATCATAAAGTGCTGCAAGATCGTTTTCACGATCAAAAGACGCTGGTAAAATAGCTACTGCTGCATCTATGATGTCGCGTAGTGTTTCATTCATGAGGGGGGTCATACAATCAACGCCCAAAACATCCCTTTTTAAATCTACCTGTTTTTAGGTTCTGCTATGGTGCGCATAGAGCAACTCAACAGCAAAGCAGAGGGTGTTGCAGGAAACATGAAAATTCTGTACGCGCTCCCCGGAGAAGAGGTTGAAAGCAAGCGCTTTGGAAAAATTCGCAGACCAACTAACATACTCAAACCCAGCAAACACAGAGTTGAACCTTTTTGCAGGCATTTTGGGACTTGTGGGGGTTGTGCTTTGCAACACTTAGAGTACGCAGAACAAGTAAAGTGGAAAGCAAGTAAGTTAAGCACTCTTTTTGAGCGACCTGTGGAGGTCATCCCATCCCCTAAAACAACACATTATCGCAATCGCATGGACTATGTGATGCATCGCAATAGCATAGGTCTCAGAGAACGAGGTTCCTGGAAATTTGTCGTGGACATAGAAGAATGTCCGATTTTTGCACAAGAACACATTCTCAAAAAACACTCTTCGTTTTTACATTCCCTACCTTCTTTTGATCTTGTCAAAAAAGAAGGTGTGTTCAAATACGTCGTGATAAGGGGATCTGGCGATGATTTCGCAATGATTTTTTGTTGTACCTCAAAGGGACGCGAGTATATTCACGCCATTCTTGAAGCATTAACAGACGTTCCCAACATCGCACTTACGTTTAACGATGGTGTGGGAGATATTTCCATGGGTGAAGAGCTTGAAGTCATCAAAGGTAATGAATATTATATTGAGCACATTGGGGAGTATGTTTTCAAGGTGCCACTCAATGGATTTGTACAACCAAACCCCTTCCAAGCAAAACTGCTTTACGACCATATTAAGTCTCTTGTTGATAGCGATGAAGTGGTGGATCTCTTCTGTGGGATGGGAAGCATTGGCATTTACTGCTCTCCAAAAAAACTCTTTGGCATAGAAGTAGTACCTCAAGCAGTTAACTATGCACAAGAAAACGCGAGAGCATATGGTGTTAACGCTCACTTTGAATGCGTTGATTTGTATACTTCTCCGACACTTCCAGGAGAGGATCCTCTTGTCATCGTTGATCCTCCTCGAGAAGGTTTGGGCAAAAGAACGATCAAACTGCTGTGTGAGCAAAAGCCACGCAAGATCATCTATGTGTCGTGCAATCCTCACTCTTGCAAACAAGATTTGGAGAAAATGGCAGAATTCTACACTCTTAGAAGCATCAAAGGGTTTGATATGTTTCCTCACACACCTCATGTTGAGGTCGTAGTGGAGCTTACTTCAAAGCAAGGAATATAAACAGGCGCTGTCTGATCGAGCGTATGACTACGTATCTTTTTGTCTACAACGCGGATAGCGGTTTTTTTAATACAGTTAAAGACACCCTTCACAAAGTGGTATCGCCTAAAACCTATGAGTGTAACCTGTGCAAAATCACCTACGGTCCGATAAGTATGAAAGCGCGTTGGAAAGCGTTTATTTCTTCTCTTGATGCACAGTTTTTACATAAGGATGAGTTTGAAAAACACCACCCTCCAGGAAAGTATCCTTGCGTGTACAAACAAGAAGGAGAAAAACTCACTTTGCTTATCTCTCAAGAAGAGATGAATGCCGTAAGAGATCTTGATGAACTTATCACTCTAATGAAAAAGAAGTTGAAGTAAATACTTACTTTTTGTGTTCTGATTCTGGTATTTTTTCAAAAAACCTTCTTGTTACTTGAGATGTATAAGGAAAGCGGTGCTCAGGTTAGTCCTTTTGCTTGTTGTATGGGATATTTTTGGTAAGTTTTTCTTGGAGGGGTTGGTTAGGGTTGTAGGGAAAGTATCTTGTCGGTTGTGGAGGTGAAAAAACTCACTTTTTGTGTTGTGATTTTGTTCTTTTCCCGACATTTTTTTACCGAATGGCGTCGCTATTATTCCGACATCAACGACCGCAAACGCCGACTCTTTTTTTTCGTTTACAGCCTGATTGCTTTCTTCATGTTGTCGGTCTTTTTCTTCCGTGTTCCAATAAAAATGATAAAAAAATTTAAGCAACAATCGTACCTTCTTGGCGGGTTTCAAGATTTTGTTGCCTTGCTGCTTGAGAAATTTTCTCGTTCTTGATGAGTCTTTGCAGTTCAACAATGTATTTGTGCGTTAATTGCAGGTTTTGCTGAATCTGAACAGTTGCACGCTCAAATGCTTGTTCAAGAGTGGATCCATTAAGCCTATATCCAATTACTACTTTTCCTTGTGTGATATAAGACGTCTTGGTGATAATTGCAAGATTCGTCCACCGTTTAAGGTAATCATACATGGTTTGTCTTGTAATTCCTGCGTGATAGCCCATCTCCTCGACGGTCATCACTGCTTCTTCAGGACGCTTGGTCCGATGTGCAATCTTTGCACGCTCATAAAGCTCTAAAAGAACACGGTGCATTTTATCAGTGGCGCCTTTTTTCTTGGGCTCTAATCCGATACGCGCCATGATGACTTTTGCAAGCTCTTCTGAATCTGGATTCATGCTTGCTTCCACACTTTTCAAATTAAACTGTTTGAATTCAATCACCTCTTTTTTGTTTTTTTTGTTTGTTTTTGTTTTCTCTTTGTCGCCATGATGGCGAAGATTGTTGATATGGTGGGTTACACTATTAGTATAAAAAAGTAGTGTAGTACTGCATTTCTCGACGAGAAAGAAGTAATTTTTGATTATATTTTTTTAGCAGAATTGTTTTAAGACGTTTTACGCGAAGATCTTTGTTTCAAAGGGTGAAACGTAGGGTGTTCTTGGCTGTTTTTTTTCTCTTTTTGCATGTTTGAATTATTTTCGGGATTATCCCGATTTTTGATTTTGAGACTTTTTTTCAAATTCTGGGATTATCCCATAACGCTTCAAACGATTCTGGGATGATGCCGTACTCTTTGGGATGTTCCCGACATTTTTTTCAAAACGAGTTTGGGGGGTCTGAAATGAAGAACCAAGGGGGAACAAAAAAATGTTTTAATCGAGGGGTTCAGAGGTGGTTTTGGGCAGGTCTTCTGGGTTTTTACCGACACCTACTACTAGTATACACAAATGGTGTATTTTTTAGGCACGGTGGCGTTGTGTCTCTTCGCATGAAAAGATTATAAAATGTAAGAAATGACTAAAAGATTTAGTTGCCTATGTTCTTTGTTTTTCCTTACTCTTTTTCACCAAGAAGCTGAGTGAGCACAATAGTTACAACAACGGTAACTGCGGTTACGATGATTGCTGCCCAGGTGAGCCCCGCTGCTCCTGCAGCATCTGCGTAAAGGGGTTTGAGCCAGGCAGTAATTGCGTCTTTCCACACAAGTGCGGCAACAAAACCAAGCGCTGCAACCATCAAGGTGAGCGTTTGAGACTTTATTTCTTTAACAATTTTTTTGGCCATGATTTTTTTATGAGGGGGTGTTTCTTAAATGTGTGCATTGGGGGGAGTGATTTTGTTGTTGGATCTCTCCTGACGTCTGTCGAGATTTTTCAAATAGGTGTTCGGCATATTCGCATCTTTTGTCGAGATGTTTTCTTAGTGTCGGGATTATTCCAGAATAGTGTGGTGAGAAGTGAGCGTTCTTCAAAGAGTATCAAAAATAGTAGTTAATGATTAGATATTCTGAGCAGTATATAAAGGAATGTCCAGAAGTTCTCTCTGAGTCGTTCTCTTTGTTGGAGCGAAGCGGTAAAGCAATGATGCTGCCTGTGCAAGAAATGCAACACCCAAAGGAAGGGCTGCCGCAAGAGGAATGGTTGAATGATCCTCAAAAAAACCATAAG
>RFJL01000029.1 GCA_003695435.1 Candidatus Woesearchaeota archaeon | reverse complement strand
TTATACGTCACAGTGCTTCCTTCTTCCAACACTATTTCAACTACTGCTGAGCGATAGAGTGCATCTCCTAAAACGCTTTCAAGTATTGTTGCTTGTGAGTGTTTTTTTGCTATGATGAGGATGTGTTCAAAGCGTGTTTGCGCGTCTCCTGAAAATTCAAGAAGGATGGGTTGTTCACGTACTTCGTTTTCTCGTAGCGTGATGATATGGACGTTTTTGAGCTGTTCTTTGTGGTGTTTGATGAATGCATCATCATCAGTAATGGTGGAGAAAAGAAGAGGGTGTTCTTGAAGTGTTTTTTGATGTACGTGAAGAATATCTGCGTGAGTTGACTCTTGCGTGATAGGTTCTTCACAATGAGTGAGTGTTCTAAGATCAAGGGGAAACTCGCTGTAAATGCCAATTCCGTATTTGAAAATTTCGCTCATCCTAGACTTCCTTCCATTTCAAGTTCAATGAGTTTGTTAAGCTCCACTGCGTATTCAAGAGGTAATTGTTTAACGATTGGTTCAACAAAACCTGAAACAATAAGTTGCACTGCTTGTTCTTCTTGAAGACCGCGAGACATGAGATAGAAAATTTCTTCCTCGCCTATTTTGCCAACTGTTGCCTCGTGGGAGACTTCAACATCGTCATTTTCAATTTTCATGAAGGGGTACGTGTTAGAAACAGAGCCCTTATCTACCATAAGTGCATCGCATTCAACATTGATTGTTGAAGATGTTGCATTGGGTGTTACGTGAACATACCCTCTATATGTTGCAATCCCTCCTCCTTTGCTAATTGATTTTGCAACAATTGTTGAAGATGTGCGTGGTGCTGCGTGGATTACTTTCATACCGGTATCTTGATTTTGACCCTCTCCTGCAAATGCTATACCCAGTGAATCGCACTTTGCTCCTTCTCCTACAAGAACTGCTGCGGGGTAGAGCATGGTAACTCCTGAGCCCATATTGCCGTTAATCCACTCTATCATACCGTTTTTTTGGACGATTGCGCGTTTGGTGTTAAGATTATAGGTGTTTTTTGACCAGTTTTCAACAGAGGAATATCGTACACGCGCTCCTTCCATAACATGGATTTCAACACATCCTGCATGAATGGATGATTTGTTATATTGAGGTGCGGAGCATCCTTCGATGTAGTGTACTTCACTGCCTTTATCTGCGATGATAAGTGTGTGTTCAAATTGCCCTGCTGCAATGGTGTTCATGCGAAAATAGGCTTGCAAAGGAATGTCTACTTTGACGTTTGGTGGTATGTAGATGAAGGTTCCTCCACTCCACACCGCTGCGTGTAGCATAATGAATTTGTGATCATTTACGGGAATGCAGGAAGTCATGAAATATTTTTTGACAAGTTCGGGGTACTTTTGCACAGCGGTGTCCATGTTTTCGAAAATAACTCCTTTGTCTTCCCACTCTTTTTTAAGAGAATGATAGACGATGTCTGAGTCGTATTGCGCTCCTGCACCGGAGAGTGATTTTTTTTCTGCCTCTGGAATGCCAAGTTTGTCAAAGGTCTCTCTGATGTCCTCGGGGAGATCTTCCCACTTAGTCGCTTCTTGCGCGTCGGGTCTTACGTAGTAGATGATGTCATCAAAGTTGAGTTGAGAGAGATCTGGTCCCCAAGTGGGTGTGGGTGTTTGTTCAAAGAGCTCTAGCCCTTTGAGTCTTTTTTGAAGCATCCATTCGGGTTCGTTTTTTTGTTTAGAGATGTCGCGTACTAATGCTTCGCTAAGACCTGGTTGTGCCTTGTACTTAATGCGATCCTTGCTTGCTTTGTCATATCTGCTCCGATCAATAGTAATGTCGTTCATGTATTACACCCCATTTCTGCTGCAGTACATGTGGAAGGAACGGTGGAAAACTGCTTGTGGATGTTGCACAGAGTCTTTGAATGTCTAATGATTTTGAGTAAGCGCTGAATCTCGCAGATATAGGAACTCATATCGTTAATGCGCGTGGAGCTCTTCTTGATTTCTTGTTCAATAGCGGAGTCGAAGTTTATTTGGTGGCCTCGTTTATTTGAGAGGTATTGCGAGACGGTTGCTTCTTGAATTTGGAGAAGTTTTGCTATGTCTTTTTGCTTCATACCTGATTCTTTTAAGTACTGTGTGAGGTAGCGTTTAATGGTGGGTATGATGTAGTAGACTTCAATTTCTTGTGGCAACAGGAATTTCTTAACCATAGTGAAGAAATCAGAGGGGTGGTTTATAAATGTAGTGGTTGTTTGTCTTTTAGCGTACCAAGATCCTTTTTGAGCTTGTTCAATTTAATCGGTTTCCTAACTGCTCTTCTAACTGGTTTCCTTTAAGGATCTGATCTCAAAGAATACAGTGTAGCTCTTGGCTCGGCAATAAAGTAGTAATAGAAAAACTCTGTCTGTTCACGATCGCAGTCCCCTGATGCGATGTGATCTATTTCATGACGAACTGTTTGCCTTGTTCTAAACAAAGGTGTGCAAAGATTGATGTAATACTTATCATCATGTCGTTTTCCAGAACCCTCGGGAAGACTTGTAAAACTACACTCAATCTTGGAAGGATCAAGACCTCTTCTAAGGGTTTCTTGCGCAACGATACTCTCCAACTCCTCTTGAGTTTCAATTTTTTTCCTAAACAGTGTTGAACAAGAAATCTGTGTAGCAAAAAGCGTTGTAAAGTACGCAGCTGGAACGGTAATCAGACCAAGAGCATATGCGGTGAGTTGATCCATCATAACGCGAAAGAGGAACTGGTTAAAAAACTTATGTGCACTCCCTTACGGGTACGAATACTTGCGTTTTAGTGAGTAGTGGTAACATAAGCTTTTAAATGAATTTTTTAAACTATCAAAAAAGAGGTGACTATGGCAAAAGCATTATTTATCCTTGCTCCTAATGGTTTTCGTGACGAGGAATTTTTTGAACCAAAGGAAGTTCTCGAATCAAGAGGTCATCAGTGCTACACAGCGTCAGTTGCAGATTCTTGTCAGGGAAAACTCGGCGCAGTAGTTATGCCAGACTTTCATGTCAAAGAAATAAATCTTGACGACTTTGATGTTATTATCCTCGTAGGAGGTCCGGGTGCGCCAGAACTTGCAAATTATCCTGAAGTAATGAATCTCATCAAAGCTGCAAAGCTAGCATCAAAAAACATTGCTGCAATCTGCATCGCACCTACCCTTCTTGCAAAAGCAGGCGTTGTTGAAGGAAAACAAGTAACAGTCTTTCCCGATCACGACGCCCGAATGCTCATGACGCATAAAGGAAAAGCAATCTTTGTTGACAGGCCTGTTGTTGTTGATGGAAACCTTATCACAGCAAATGGTCCTGACGCGGCAAGAGAATTTGGCGAGAGGATTGCGGAGATGCTCTCATGAAGACATTCACGATAGAAGAAGCAAACGAAACGGTAAAACTCATTATCCCTGCGCTTAGACGGGTGCAGCGCATGGCAGAGACCATAACTCTTTTAGGATCAGTACAAAACTCAGATAATGAACTTATAGGAACCTATAAGATGCAAAAAGAATTGCACAAAATTCACTACGAATTTTTCAATCATTTAGATTTTCTTGACGAGCAAGGAATCATCATTAAGGATCCTCACAAAGGGGAGATTGAATTTCCCTGCTCTGTTAATGGAAAACAGGTCTTTTTGCATTTCAAACTAGGTCAGGATCGAGTAACTCATTGGTATACTGATGATGATACAACACCAAGGCCTATTAGTTTGCTGCAGTAGTGTGATAAATAACGTTTATATATGAGAACTGGTTTTAACCCCTTGAGCATGGCAAACGCAAAAAACTATAATTTTCTTATGAAGACAAATCTTTCCCCTTACATTGGGGAATGGGTAGCTATTTGCGGTGAACGAATCGTATCGCACGGTCCTCATGTAAAGAAAGTATATGCCGAAGCGAAGAAAAAGTGCCCAAAAGAACGGCCACTTCTGACAAAAGTGCATGAGAAGCAGACAATGATTTTTTAGATGGTTCTTTCTTATCATTATAAAGTTATTGAACGCCCCGAACCTCTCTCTCCCGAACGCACGCCTTCAATTCCTGTGACGCTGGCTAATTCTAAAGGTGAGAATGCTATTGATGTTGTCGCTCTTATTGATTCTGGCTCAGATACCTGTGCAATTCCCAGGGCTTTTGCTGAGATCTTGGATCTTGATCTATCTGCCAAACCAGAACCTTGTGGAGGAATAAATGGGGATGTTGAAGCAATTCCCTCAAAGATGCGTGTAAAATTTGAGAAAGGTGATGAAAAGTATCAGTTTATTGTACCTGTCAACGTGATAAAGACAGATTATGAATTTGGCATTCTGATTGGGCGAGCGGGAATTTTCAATAGGTTTAGTATCACCTTTGACGAAGCAAAATGGAAAATTCGTCTCAAGCGTAACCAGCGCATTCTCTGATTATGTTAATTAAGAAAAATCTGTTCGATGTGTCGCAATTCAACAAGATCCTCATCGCGTACAAAAAAGTAATGAATGTGCATGAACGCGTTGATCCTCAAGAAGCACTTGATGAGCTTTTCTCGTCAGGGCGGTTTGTGTTTTCTCAGGGAGGGGAAAATTGGATTACGCGCTTAGTTTTTGAAGTTAAAGAAGAGTTTGTTGACGTGCGTTTTGAGACTGCAAGACGTTATCAAGTAGGACGGTTCGCACAAGTGATGGAAAAGAACAAAGAAGCATTTGAAGAAGAGTTGAAGAAAAGAGTGTCGGTTGATCAATCAAATAAAGCGTGATAAAAGAACTATAAAAATAAGTATAAAAAATTAAGAAAAAGAGTTTAGCACTCTTTTCCAAAGAGTTTCTTGTCAAAGTTGAGCACTTTTCCACCGCCAGTGATGACGAGGCTAAGAGCTACGAGCAAGAGCACGAAAGGAAATTGTATTCCTGCCCATCCTTGACCAAGGTGTACAAGGCCGATTGCAAAGACCATGATGATCGCGTGAAGCGCTGCAAAAGGTCGTGTTGCAATACCAACAAGTACGCCAATACCACCGATGAATTCGATGAGTGCTACAATCCATGCAAGAACTACTGCAAGAGAACCAAATGTTCCTGAGAGCATTCCTGCAAATCCGTCAATGCCTCCAAAGAGTTTACCATACCCTGCAATGGTGAATACAAGGCCTAAGGCAATTCTTAGAAGGAGGACGTTATAATCGCGGTATTTTTTTGCAAATTTAGCTAAACACATTTTGGTGCTACACCTCCTATTTTTTATACTTTTTAAGAAGAATCATTTAAAAACATTTGGTGGTGTAACAGTGTGCGATGAGGCGTTAATCGGTATCTGCTTGTATTTGCTTGGCTTTTCGCATAATGAGACGAAATAACTCGCGAACAAATGCATCATCCTCAAACCCCTTTTCTTTGAAGAGTTGCACTTTTTCTTGTAAGAGTTGCTCTTCGCGTTGAGGTTGCTCAATAGCAAGACCGTGCTCTTTTTTGCATGCAGCAACTGCTGGCATAAGTGCAAAGCGCTCACAAAGAAGGGCAACAATCTCCTGATCAATCTCATCGATGCGTTTGCGAATATCTTCTAATGCCATGAGAAGATGCTCTTAAGAGCGAATATAAAATTTTCTTTACGCTCACGCATACGTCGCCAGTAATATGCAAACCACGCCTTACCATAAGGAGCGTAGACGTAGACTCGGTAGCCTTTACCCACAAGCTTTTTTTGCAACTGTGGTTTAACACCAAGTAAAAAAGCAAAATCAACGTTTGATCGTCGGTACTTTTTGATGAGTTTTTCTCCAAGCGCAATGAGTTTTTCATCGTGTGTTGCGATAACGCAGGGATGATTCTTCGCAATGAAGTATTCCATCATCTGTGCATAGCGCTCATTGGTTTTGCGCTTATCAGTAAACACCATACGTGGTGATTCTTTATACGCTCCTTTGACAAGACGCACAGGAGTAGTAATACTGCGCGCGATATGGTGAGAATTACGAAGATAACATTGCAAAACAACACCAATCGCGTATTTCTTCGAGAGCCTCTTTGCAACCTCAAGTGTGCTAGTAAGCGTGGAGCTATCCTCCATGTCAAACCACACGAAAACATTATGCTTTTTTGCAACGTTAAGTACTTCAGTTACATTAGCAATGCACAAGTCCTCAGAGATGCCCTGGCCGAACTGAGAAAGTTTAAGAGAAACTTGAGCATTAATTCCTTTGAGTTGCTTAATGAGTGTTTGGTACTCTTTGATGTATTCTGCAATCTCAGAAGAATGCTTAACGTGTTCACCAAGAACGTTAAAGATAACGCCAATTCCTTGTTCATTAAGAGTATGGGCATGTTGTAGTGCTTCTTCTCTTGTTTCTCCAATAACGAAACGTTTTGCGAAGAGATAGAGCAAAGACATAACCAGAATCAAAAGCAGAGGATTTTATAAAGAAATGTGTGTACTAAGAAGTCATGGCAAGGTACAAAATCGTGTATGATCGCAACGGTTGTATTGGTGCTGGTGCATGCGCAGCGGTATCTAAGAACTGGAAGATGAATGATCTTGACAACAAGGCTGATTTTCTAGAAGCCGAATTTTCGGAAGAAGATCTTGAACACAACCTTGACGCAGCACGCATGTGCCCTGTACAAGTAATTAAAATCATCAATACTGAAACAGGAGAAGAAGTACCTCTTGAGTAGCTCTTTTTGTAGTTTTTCAAACACGTGGTAAGAATCACCTCTTCTACGTGTTATTAAAGGTAGTCAATGAAAACATGAACGGCGTTCTGTTCACACTTTGTCTTCAAGATAGTCTCTAAGCGCACGTGAAAAATTCACTCTTTTTTGCGCCCGATCGGTAAAAGGAACGCTTACCACCGCGTAGAGGGTAGCACAAAAATGGGACATAGGAATGCTCTGAACATCATAATGCCACGCGGCAAAATACAATGATCCTCCAAGAAGTAATCCTGCAACTTGAGCAGTTATTTCTTGAGCAACACAACGTTTCTCAAATTCACGAAGATCAGAATGTGTGATTGAGTTATCTAGTTGTGTGACTGCTGTTTCAAGCACTTCTTGTCTGGAGAGTGTTGAGCCTGCATAATCCCATTGTCTTGCAAGTTCACAAAGTGTTTCTTCTTGAAGTTTAACCATAGATCCTCAGGTTTAGCAAAGATTTATAAGTTTTAAGACGTAAAAAAACACTAGATCTTACTTTTTACGATATTTTCTCATGGTTTTCCACTCAATAAGTTCTTTGAGTACTCCTGGAAGAATACCTGTGACAACGAGGTTCTTATAGGTGAGAATTCCTCTCCACTTCCCTAAACTGATGACAAGAGGCCTCGTCTTACTTGTGTAGTTTTTAAGGGGTGAGTTGTTCTCAAGTGCATAAATGTTATGAAGTACAACATCTGCATGTTTTTCCGCGTTTTGAGCTGTCTTTTCTTCTCGTATCGCAGTGATATCTCCTGCGCAAAAAATGTGTTGTTCACACTGCAATGCGTTGTTTACTCGCACGTGTCCGCGAGACGTAATACAAGAACTAAAATCTTTCTTAAGACATTCTGAATGGGGGGTAATGCCAACACAAGAAAATACTACATCTGCTCGAAGGACATCAAGATCTTGTTTTTGTACTCGTTTGGAATCCGTTTTTTCTTGAGATGGGATAAGGACTACACCGCCTCCTTTTTTTTGTTCTGCGCGCGTATTAAGAAGGACGCGAACTCCGTAACGTTCGAGAAAGTTCTTAGCGTAATTGCTTGCTCGAAGAGGAAGTCTTTGAAGAAGGCGATCATGTGAGTGAACAAGTGTAACTTGCACATCGGGGTATTTCTTAGCAACTTCGCCTGCTATTTCAACACCAACAGGACCTCCTCCTACAATGAGAACTGTTTTTGCGCGCTCAATATCTTTATGGAATTGTGCGAGGTGTTCTACGCGTTGAGCAAGAACAACATTTTCCTCCTTAAACGGTTTGGTATAAGAAGAACCGCTTGCAACAACGGCATAATCAAAAGAAAGTTCACGATTCTTTGTAATAATCTTTTTTGGCGTTATACGAAGAACTGGTTCCTTGTACACAGTAGCATTGGGAAGATAGGTCTTATGACACACTTGTATTTTCTTTGCGTGTTCTGGTTCAACAAGTGTTCTAAGAATGCTAGGAGTAAATTCAAAGTAATCTTTAGTATCAAAAAGAACAACATCAAAATCGTATTGCAACGCTTTTGCAATTTTCGCCCCGGCAAAACCCCCTCCAATAATAACAACTCGTTTTTGCAGACTCATGAAAACGAAATGTCTACTTTTTTCCCAAAAACTTTTTTGGAGAGTTCTTTGAGGAGTGTTTTTGGGTCATCAATACCAGCATCAATACCTTGTTGCTGTGCAAAGGCCTTTGTTGCTTCAAGATCTAGTTGGATTTGAACAATGCCTGAACCTGTCTTCAGAACGAGAAAAAACTCCTTGGGAGATCCTTGAATTCCTGAAACAATGCCTGAAATCATAGAGGTACTTCTT
>RFJL01000028.1 GCA_003695435.1 Candidatus Woesearchaeota archaeon | reverse complement strand
GTATCACTAACAGTACAACTACAAAAAAGTATTAGTTCTTAATTGACGAAGGTAAGCCACTTTGCATATTTTTCTTCTTTTCCATTAACGGTGTCAAAGAAGATCTTCTGCAATTCTTTGATGATATGGAACTTCCCATCCCCTATGTTTTTTCCATCAACTTCGCGAATGGGTGTAAACTCAGCAGCAGTTCCTGTGAAGAATGCTTCATCTGCTTGTTCTACATCTTGAAGGGTAAGTGTTTTTTCTTCAACGGTATATCCTTGGTCTCTTGCAATCTGCATCACAGAGTCTCTTGTAATACCGGGAAGTAATGCTCCTGGTTTTGGCGTTGCGATGTTGCCATCTTTGATTAAGAAAATGTTCTCTCCCGATCCTTCGGCAAGGTTACCTTCATCATCTAAGAGAAGTGCTTCATCAAAACCTTTATCCAGAGCAACTCGTTTTGTGACAACTGAATTGTAATAGAATCCAGTGATCTTTGCACCTGCGAAACGATTGTGTTCACGTCTAAGATCAACAACAGTAATCCTCGTACCTTTTTCAAGTGCTTCTTCTCCCAAGTATGCTCCCCACGGCCACACGATGATCGCAACATTTACGGGGGAGTTTCTCGTGTCAAGTCCCATAGGACCATATCCATGATACGCGATGGGTCTGATGTAACAAGCCTCAACGTTATTTTTTTTAATAAGATCTATTGTTGCTTGTTCTAATTCTTCTAAGGTATAGGGGATTTCTAGGAAAATAGTTTTTGCAGAATCGTAGAGGCGTTGCAGGTGTTCTCTGAGTCTGAAAATCGCAGGACCTTTGTCCGTCTTATAGCAGCGAATCCCTTCAAACACACCTGTTCCGTAATGAAGGGCGTGGGTTAAGATATGTACGTTCGCGTCTTCCCACTTCTTGAATTCACCATCCATCCAGATGTAGTCAGTTTCTTGTACCATAGGGAGTATTTTTTGTTTTGCATATATAAAATATACTTTCATCGCCCGAGTTGCGAGAACGAAATAGGCGAACTAGGAGGCGAACTAGGCGATTACTTCGCAAGAGATGTTTCGCAAGAGAAGCAATTCCCTTATTTCTTGCACTGAGTGTAACTCACGAGCGTATTTCCCTCCCGTTTCTTATCCTGCACGGTGCATTTTATTCACTTGCTTACAAGAGCATCTCCGCATCTTTTAAATAGCACAACTCCTTTATTCTTCACATGTCTGAACTCACACCCGAGCAAAAAGCAGCTCTTGAAGAACAGAAGAAAAACTGTCCCTTTTGTAAACTCGTTGCGGGGGAGTTTCCGTCTCATAGAGTCTATGAGAACGAAGTATTAATCGCGGTTTTGGATATTCGCCCCGCAAGAGAAGGCCATGTCTTAGTGATTCCCAAAGAGCATTATTTCATCCCTGCGATGATGCCTCCAGACGTATTCAAGAAGTTTTATTCTTCTCTGGGTGATATCGCAGCTGCGATGAAAAAAGCGTTGCTTGTAAAAAACGTTGTTGAATATTCTGCTCTAGGGGGAGGAGCAGGGCAACAAGTGCCTCACATGTGCGTGCATCTCATTCCAGAATGGACTCTTTCAGAGCCTAAAAAACAACTTGATGATGATCGCAAAAGGGACTTAGTAAAGAAAACAGAGAATGTTCTTAACGCGATGCTTCAGAAAAATCTTAGCGCGTTAGGGTACACTTCGGGTGCGTCAACCCAGCCGTCTCAAGCATTTACTAAAGAGCAAGTAATTGAGATTATTGATCAAAACCCTGATCTTAAGAAACTCATTGAGGAAAAACCTGAAGATTTTAGAAAATTAGTTGCTTCAAATGATCAGTTAAAAATTCTCTTTGAGCAAGTCTCCGTTGATGAGATTATTCAACACTATGCTCCTAAGACGAGTCTTGATGACATTGCGGGGTTGTTTAAATGATACTCTATCAAGATGCTTTAATCAAGATTGAAATTCCTTCTACTGCGTATACGCGAGCAGAATTCGTGATTACGTTTAATAAAAAAGTTGATTCCTTTGAAGAATTAACACCGCATCAAAGAGAACACGCATACTTTGCAGCGTCATTTGCAGCAACAATCCTTTTTGAGAACACAGGTGCTATTGGAACAAATATTATCGTGTTGGAGCATCCTTTGCGTTTTTTAGTCGTAGCGCAGTTTGAAGATGAGTCGCACAGTTTTCTCTGGGAACCTCTTCATATTAAAGAAGATAAGATGAAGGAGATCGCATCTAAGATTAAAGATAAATGCGATTATATCGGAGTTGCTCAGCCTTCACAACAACCTCTTGACTTGGACAAAACAGAAGTTATTGAAGAAAAAAGCAAGAAAGACCACAAAGAGCAACAATCAGAAGAAGAACAAGAAAGAAAACGTTCTGTTGAATCGCAAAATGAAGAAAAAGAAGATGGTGTTGAAGAAGACACGTCTACAAGAGAAGATATTCCTAAAGAGCCTGTTGATGAGAAAGTACGGGTGATAGAGAAGAATTATCTACTTGATCAGTTGAGAAGACGAGCATAGACGACGAGCATGGAAAACACCAACAGAGGTCTTAAATACTTCTTCCAAGGAAATCTTATTTGTCTTAAGAAGGAGTTTCTACGCGCTTTTTCCTAAAAAATAAGAATGTAGAGTGTAAAAGAAGAGCATAGTGTAAAAACTCTTAAATATCCTCTGTGTCAACTACACGTGTCATGGTTAACCTAACCGTATTTCAAGAAATGCAAAGGTATTATGAGCAAAATCTTGCCCGCTACGTCATAGAACACGGTGGAGAATACTTGGAATTAGACCCTTCTCTAAAAGAAACCTTCTACACAAACAAAGATCAATGGGTGCGAAGAAAGGAAGACTTCAAAAGAATGTTTGGAACAACTCCTTTGTTTATGGAGATTCCAACAAAGATTCCGGGTGGACTTGAGGGAAAAGTCGTGCAGTTAAGTGATGGCATCCTCATTGGAAATCCAGGAAGTGAGGTTTCTTGGAATACTTCAAGAAGACGCAGAAGAAAACGGTTTTAAAAAAAAACAGTTCTTACTTAGTTTCAATAACGCGAAAAGGTGGTAAACGGTTTCACAACCGCACTGCTAAACTACCAGGAAATGCTTTATCTGCTAGTTCCCCCTCTTCCTCAATCGTGACTGCACAATCATATCTCTTCTCTAATTTCATCTTCACCTTGGATGCTGCTGTGAGTTCATCTTCTCGCGATAAGAACACTTTAGGAAGTCGCGAGGGTTTTTTCACAATTGCAGGGATTAATTTTCGAACGTCTTCTTGGTGATCTTCTAAACCCTTAACGGTTTCAAAGTGTTCAATCAATTCACGAACATTAAAGGTTTCTTTGAGTTTGAGCATCATCTCCTTTGCAAAAATGTATTTCCATGGTTGGGCAATGCCAAGTGAAACGGTATCAAGGGTTTCTTTTCCCAATCTTGTTCGTAGATTCTCTATGTGTCCGAGTGCGTCATCTACAAATTCAACAATTCCTTCTGCAGTTGGATCTATTTTAGAAAGATCTGCTTGAGGCCAGTTTGCTAAAGAGACATAACCTTCACATCCCATTATTGACCATGCTTCTTCAGCGGTAAACGGTGCGTAGGGGGATATCATGACAACCCAGTTTTTAAGTGCTGTTGAGAAAATGTCTTTGTGGACTTCATCAACTCGTGAGAGGTATTTGTTAATCATGTTTTGATATTCAAAGAATACTTTTTGAAGAGCTGTTCTAAAGAGTGTTTCTTCCATAAGCGGAGTGATTTCTGAAATAAGCGAGTTCATTTTTGATTCTAGCCATTTGTCAACGTCAGTCACTTCACTTCTTCCTTTGCCATAATGTTTTGAGACGATGTCTAAAATTCCTCTCAAGCGTCCTTGCACGCTTCGGGCAAATGCACGTTCAAAGTTTGCATCATCAACTCCTTCGCCTCCGTTGAGCACTGCTAGTCGTGTGGCGTCTGCTCCGTATTCTTTGATAACTTCTCGAGCAAGTAAGAAGTTACCCTTGCTTTTACTCATCTTCTCTCCATCAACCATTAGGTGTCCATTAACACCTATGCCTGCGGGCCATTTTGAAGGCTCAAAAATAGCAACGTGATTGAAGATGTAAAACGTTAAGTGGTTTTGAACAAGGTCCTTTCCTGAGTTTCTAAAGTCGCAAGGATAGAAGTATTCAAAGTGTTCGCGTGCTTGGATAAGCAAAGGGTTGGTCACCGTTCCTTTTCCGTAGAAGAGGTACTCAAAAACGTCGTCGGTAAGCTCGGATGGGTCGAGTTGTTGAACAAACGGCGCTATGGTATAGTATGCGGGGTAAATGGTTGAATCTGAGAGTGATTCAATAAGCCATTTTTCATCCCAGGGCAGTCTTGTTCCTAAGCCTTCTTCACGTGTGCATGCCCATTCGTGTAGCCAGTCAATAACGAACTCAAATTGAGCACGTATTTTTTCAGGATAGAGTTTTATTGTTTTTAGCGCTGTGTGTGCTAATTCTTTCCAAAGGGGATTCGCATAATCTATGAACCATTGATCGTCAACGATTTTGACAATGCATTCATTAAGTCCTCTGCTCACTACGCGTCCAGTAAGCTCGTAGAGTATGTGTGCTTGTCCATTTTCAAGCAGTTCTCTTTTCATAAGTTCTTTTGCTTTTTGCACTGGCATTCCCGCATAGCCATTGCAGTTATCATTCATAACACCTTCATAGAATCCTTTTTTGTAAACTATTTTTTTTGCTTCTTCGAGTTTTTTGCGATCGTGTTGGTTTTTGATTCCCATCTCTTCAACTATGGTTACCGCTGCTTGATCTCCAATGTCTGTTTTGATGATGGGAATTATTTTGATGTTCTTGATTTCTTCTGGGTCTAGTCCGTACTTTGCGCAAAGTTCTTCGTCTTGCCATAAGTCGCGCAAACCGATGTAATCATCAGGAGCATCAGAAGGAACGGAGGTTACCAGACCAGTTCCTTTTTCTGCTTTTGGAAAGAAGGATGGGAGTACTGGTATTTCTCGTTCTATGAATGGGGCAAGTGCTTTTTTTCCTATCAGTGATTCTCCGCAAACCTCTCCAATTTTAGAAACAGAGTATCCTTGTTGCTCTAGTTTTTTTAGGCAAGGTTCTGAGATGATCCAGGTCTCATCGTTGACTTTTGCTCGCACATAGGTTATTTTCGGGTTTGCCCAGAGGTTGGTTTGTCCGAACATGGTCTCGGGACGAAGCGTTGCAACGACGAGGTACTCATCGCCCATTTTGAATTTTATGAGGAGGAATTCTTGTGGGGTTTCACCTTCTCCTTCTGATCGGTCGTGATCTCCTACTGCTGTGTTTAATACGGGGTCCCAGACTACGGGAAATTTTCCTTGGATGACATATCCTTTTTTCTTAAGGGTGTTGAATTGCCATCTGATGAACGCATCATAGTGCGGGTTGATTGAAGTAGTTACGAATTCACGTGACCAGTCGATGGATGCTCCTAGTGATTTGAAATCTTCTTTGAACTGTGGAACGAAAAACTCTACCCAGTACTTAGGGTCTTCAAAGGGTGTGACGTCATCAATACCCATTTGTTTGAGAATTTGTATTTGTGTTTCTTCACGTTCTTTTACTCTTTTTGCTGCGTTGACAATAGGAGATCCTGTTGCATGCCATCCTTGTGGAAAAAGAACGTTAAACCCTTGCAGTCTTTTGAATCTTGCAAAGGCATCAACACGAGTTGCGGTGAATACATGTCCTAAATGTGCATAGCCGTTAACATAAGGGTAGGGGAAAGTGAGGAAGAATTTTGGGCGGTCGTCAGGTTCAGCTTTGAAGATGTCATCTTCTTCCCATTTCTCACGCCACTTTTTTTGAACTGCTTCGTAATCCATTACTCGATATACATTCCAAGAAGGTATTTAAAAGTTTGTGAGAGTCTGCGTGATCCTAGAAAAGTAGGAATTCTAAGACACTTTAAAAGTGCTGGATGTGAGATGAATGCAGTGCAGAACAAGAATAGCAAGTTTGTATTGTAGGTAAATCGGGTTTAAGAATTATTCTTGAAGAGGAACCACTCTTATTTTCTTAGAGTTTGCAGAATCAAATTTTAGGTTTTTCAAGGTGTATTTTTCAATACCGTTTGCTTTTGCCCATGCATGTGCTGCTTCTTCGGTTTTGAAGGTCTTTGGGCGTTTTGATCTGTGCCTTGAGATTCTTCGAACGTTTGTTTGTCTTACTCTGATGCTCATGGTTTCTTAACTCGTTTAGCTCTTTTTGAATGCTGCTGCGGTTTCAATGAGTTCTACATGTCCTATGAATTGTTGTCTGCAACAGTATCTGAAAAGGCCAAGCTCATCTAGAACTTTTCTCGCGTCTTCGCCTTTATCAGTTCGTTCTTTATACTCTTCCCATAGGTGTGCAATGGGTTTTCCACAGCTCCAGCATCGAATTGGTATGATCATCGGTATGATTTTTGGCGTTTTGCACGCGCTTTGGAATCGTTTGGTTTACGAGTTTCTTTGTAACGTGTGTCAGCAACGAGTAGTGCTCTATCGTAATCTTGAAGGATTTTACGTGTTGTTTCTCCTCCGTATTCGCTTAGTGCTCTTCCTATTGCAAGACGTACCGCTTCTGTTTGTCCCATTTGGCCTCCGCCAGATACACGTACAGTGATATCAACTTTGTTTGCAATGTCTGGAACGAGCATAAGCGGTTCTTTAATTTTCATTCGGCAAACAGCTGTGCCATAATAGTCTAATGGTTGTGAGTTGATACGCACAATTCCAGATCCTTCTTTAAGGTTTGCGCGAGCAACTGCTTGTTTTCTAAATCCTGAGGTTATAATCGGTTGTTTCATTGTTTAGCACCAAGGTGTTTTGATACTTCACCAAGTGTGGTGAAATGAGTGTTAGGGAGTTTTTTAACATTAGCTTCTTCAATGGTTTCGAAGTTTTTCCCTTCAAATTCTGGGGGGATGCCAATATAGCATTTGATTCGCTCAAAAGCTTTGCGCCCTTTTTCTTGTTTGTAGGGGAGCATACCTCTGATTTTTCTTCGAAGTAAACGATCAGCTCCTCTGTGAATGTATGGTCCTTTGAGAGGTACCGTTCTATTTCGTGATTGTTTAAATTTAGCTTTGACTACTGTTGGTTTTCCTGTGATGATTGCTTTGTCAGCGTTTACAATAATAACTTCTTCTCCAAGAAGTGCTTTTTTTGCAACAACGGTTGCAAGTCTTCCTACGATGAGGTCTTTTGCGTCAAGTATCATCCTACTATTCTCACCCCTCTGCCTTTTGGGTGTTTTTTCATAAGCTCAGGTAGTGTGAGCACAGTGCAATTATTTTTTTTGAGTTTTTCAAGTGCGCTTTGTGAAAAAGTATATGCTGCAACGGTGAGTTGTTTGTCTAAGAATCCTGAACCAAGGACTTTTCCTGGAATGACAACTACTTCGTTCTCTTTTGCGTATCTGTTGATACGTGAGAGGTTGACTGCTCGTCTGATGCGTGTTGGGCGCTCAAGATCGTTTGCAAGTCGCTTCCAAATGGGAGCTTCCTCTACTTGTGACTGTTTCTTAAGCTCCGCGATGAGCGCGATGAGCTGTGTGTTTGTTGGTCCAGTTCGTTTCATGTGTCTTTTGTTTGCAACCCCTTGAATTTTTGATTCAGGGTTTGTTTCTGGTTTGTTTTGAGATGAATCTCAATGGGTTGATGGTGAATGAGGGGGACGAGGTTTGAACTCGCGCAGGCATTAGCCACACGGCCCTCAACCGTGCCCGTTTGACCACTCCGGCACCCCCTCAAAGGAGTTTGATAAATGCATCAAGTTTCTCTTTGTTGAGGGCGATTGCTTGCTCGAGGATTTCTTTTGGTTCAAGTTGACCAAAGGACTCGAGGGTGAAGACGAAGTTTTTATCGGAGTGTTCCGCATCTTCTTGCGTCTCGAAGGAGTAAGGGATTGAATCGTCTTTGACGACTTTTGAGCCGACTATTGTGCCTGCGGGCCCCTCTCCTTTTTTGATTGTAGGTTGATAGTGATAGTATGCATGACCAGGACTCCATTTTGCGTGTTCTTTTCCTGTTCCGAGGATTGCTGTTGCTTCAATGTCAATTTCTTGACCTTCTAGGAGTTTTACAATCGGGGTGTTCTCATAGACGGGAACAATTTTAGGATCTTGACTTTTAAGGTCTTTTGCGTAGACAGTGCAAGGACCTTTTGCTTGAAGCGTTAATTTTACGGAGTTAAGTGCTGAGAGTTCATCATCTCCCTTGAATTGGTATGAGGAGAGATCGGTTGTTAGGGGAATTAATCCTAATCTGTGTGCGAGCATCTCATCATAGAGTACTGAACTGTTCTTATTGAACGTGACGTATTCTATTGCAAGTGTTGGAACGTCGTCAAGGATGCTTTTTCGAATAAGATTTGCAAATGCAGGTGTAGTATCGCTTAGTGTGAAGGTTATTGTTTTGAATGCAGGGTTATTGCGAACTACTTCTAACTTCATACTCGTCGTCCTCGTTTTCCGCCTTTTTTACGACACCCATCGTGAGGCAATGGAGTTACATCTTCAATCATGCCGATCTTGATTCCCATCCTTGAAAGTGCGCGTACCGCTGCTTGAGCTCCAGGACCGGGATTGTTGGGGCCGTTGTGACCGCCTTTTGCTTTTATTTTAACGTGAAGTCCGGTAATTCCTTTTTCAATTGCGACTTCTGCTGCTTTTTTCGCAAGAGTCATCGCTGCGGTAGGTGTTGGTCGTGCGCGTCCCGCCTTGACAACTTGCCCTCCTGAAGTGCGAACAATACTTTCTGATCCTGTGATATCTGTGATATGTAGAATCGTGTTATTATAGGATGAATAAATATGGCATAAACCCCACTTGATAGGTTTGTTGAGTTTTCTTTTTTCTCCTTGATCAATGAATTCTTCCTTAGCCATTTTTATGCCTCTGCCTCTTGCGTTTGCTCTTCTGCGTTTTGTTCTTCTGCGTTTGATGCTTGCGCTTGAGCCTCAGCCTGTTTAGCTTCTTCAGCTTTTTTAGCTTCTTCTTCAGCTTTTTTAGCTTCTTCTTCAGCAAGCGCTTTCATTTCAAGAGCTTTTTGAGGATTTCTTTCTGGGTGATCAGGATCTGCTAGTTGTGAGGTTGGTATGAAGTCAACTTGTGCTTCTTCTTCCACCGTTACGAGGTAGGATGGTGATGTGATCACTTTTCCATTAACTGCTATGTGTTCATGAGTGATGAACTGGCGTGCTTGCTTAATGGTTTGTGCAAGTTTTTTTCTAAACACGATTGATTGCAATCTGCGATCAAGAATGTCGCGTTGAGTAAGGAAAAGAATATCGTCCATTGTTTGCCCTTCTCGTAGGAATCCATAACGAATCATACGATCAACGAGCTGTTTTCTCTCTTTTTCTGCTTGTTCACCTTGGCGAACAACAAGGCTCTTTGCTTGATTTTTTGCCTTGGTAAGTACCATTTGCATACGCCAAAGCTCAGTATTATTCTTAAGACCATATTCTCTTTTTAGTTCCTTTTCTTCAAGGATACGAGATTTAATCCAAGGGTGGCGAGGTCTTGCGTACTTTTTCCTGTGTTTTTTTGTATCTCCCATGGTGAATTACTTGTTTATCGTTTACGCTTAGCGCCTCCTACTTTGCGTTTGTTTCTGAAATTTGATTGTGTACGTTGTCCTCTTACAGGAAGTCCCCATTGATGGCGCAAACCTCTGTATGATTTGATTTTGGCCAAGCGTTTAACGTCATTTTCTTGTTCGAATTTGAGGCTGGGTCCTACGATGTGTTTATCAACACCAGTTTCATAGTCTTTTTGACGGTTAAAGTACCACGAAGGAATTCCTGCTTTTTGAGGATCTGCGAGAATAGTGTCAATTGCGTTTATTTGATCATCTGTGAGTTCCCCTGCTTTTTCAAGCGGATTCACTTTTGCAAGTGCACACACAGTTTGTGCCATTGATGCTCCAACACCTGTAATTTTTTGTAGAGCGACCGCTATTCCTTTTTCACCTTTAAGATCGGTGTTTGCGATGCGTACAATGTGTTTGAAGTCTTTTTCTGCCATTTTTAGTTGAATAAAGCACGAAGAATCGAGAACAGCACAAGTAATTGCTGCAAACCCTCGATTCGCCTCTTAAGAGACTCGGGCTTTATTATTTTGTGAGGATTTTCACCTCTTTATAAAAGTATGGGTTGTGGGATTGTACGGAAAATCCAGGGAGGCTGACCATAAAATGGGCTGACGACCGGGATTTGAACCCGGACCAAAGGATCCACAGTCCCGTATGCTACCAGGTTACACCATCGCCAGCACAGTGATGCTTATGCACTACCAACTTCTTTATAAGGTTTAGGTTAATGTTTAGGTTAAGGTTTAGGTTCAATCCCTGTTTAGATTCGCTGCTCTAGCTTTGTGTTTGAGAATACTTCTTTGAAGCCATACGCTCATAGAGCTTCATTGATGCGTAAGGGAGTGTAAAGCACGTAACATAAATGAGAGTTACTAGTATTGTGCTTTGGTGTACTGGCATTCCAAGACGTGCTGCGAAGTCATTTGCAAGTTGCACCATCACTGCAATTGTAATAAGAGCAATGGTTGGGATGAAAATTCCTGCAATGATGTGGTGCTTTTCGTCAACGTGTTCTATATCTCTGATTAAAAAATCATACATGATTCCAAATGTCACTCCCATAATGGCAATTACGGCGTAGAGTTGGAAGCTTGTAAGGAAAATAAGCACTGGAACGAGAACAACTGCAAAAAAGAGGTTTCCTATAATGAGTATGAGCAAACCAGTCCAATAGAGTAGGGGAGCTGCGTTTTGTTTATACAACTCATGTTTCTTTTGCTTTTCTTCTGAGTAGAGCGTATCAAGTACTTGTTCTATTTCTTTTTCGTCCCAACCTCGTGCGCGTAATCGTTGGTCTAAAGGAAGTGGCATGAAAAAAGTAAAGTGGGACGCGTTCTTAAATCTTCCTAAGACTATCTGCAATTGTTAGTAGTTGTTGTGCAAAGGGCTTGTCGCGGTAACTGGTGAACACATGCGTTTTTGCCTGTGTTGCCTTGATAATCGACTCGTCCTTGTTAAGAACATGTATTGGTGCAATACCAAGGAGAACAGATATTGTTTCAAGAGAAAAATTGGTATCAACCGCGTTAACAAGGATTCCTGCGATGTCAACACCCAAGTCTTGGGCTTTTTTTATGAGTTGTAGTGCTTGTATGGAGCAAATATCATCTGGTTGTGTTACGACAAGCACGCAATCACAGGCTTTGATGAATTCATCAACACCTTGCAATCCTGAAGGCCCATCAACAATAATGAAATTAGCACAGCCGAAAAGGTCATCAAAGTGCTCTCGTAGATTCGTGTAATCTGCGCTTTGATTAAGGTGGGAGAAGATGATATGAAAACCATCTGGGTGCTTGTACGTGACTTCTCTGATTGATTTGCGCGAGCACAACACATCTTGTAGGCCATGTTCATTTCTTGGAGACCCTAAGAGCAGTCCTTGTGCAGGAGTGTGAACATCTGCATCTATGAGAATGCAGCGCTCGCTAAGTGTTGAGAAGGCGGCTGCAAGGTTAAGTGCGATGGTACTTTTGCCAACACCTCCTTTTCCTGAAAGAATTCCAATAATCATAGAAGTATTATAGAAGTTTATTTTCAACGTATTCTGTGAATTCCTTAACTTTCTTGTACCACTCCGTGACTTTGTCAATGTTAACTTCTTCAATGATGTCTTCAGAAAGGAACGCGTGCATGGTTACGTGTCGTCTGAATTCTCTTGAGCGATCAAATTCTGCTTTGTCAATTTTACGAAGGTGAAGGAAGCTCTCCACTGCTTCTTGTACGGCCTCATTATCTTCATATGCTTCTTTTACTCGTTTTGCGCGAGGAATTGGCGCTATGGGGACTTCTGAGATCTTTCCTTCTTCTACGAGTTTTCTGCATAGAGACGTAAAAAGGAAATCGTACGTATTCATAATTCTCGTAACGGAGTGTTTGAGAACATCAACTGTTCTTGTGTATTTGAGCGAGACGAATACTTGGTGGTCTGCGCGTTTTAATTCTTCTTTTGCTTCATCTAGTGCGTCTTTCATTGTAACTGCTCATCAACAAGGGTAAAGATCTCCCTTGTGTTATCTATAAATTTTTTCATTTGGGAAGTGGTGATTGTTGTCATGGAGTACTCTTCATCGCAGATGATGAAACTGTCTTTTCTACTGAATTCAACAGGAGAGTTTTTGTGTTGTTCAATGATGGTTTTCATATCCGCAATAAATGCTATGGATGCTGGATTGATCCCATATTTTGGTGCGAGGTTCATTTTGAAAATATCAAATTTAATTTCAAAACTGTCATGGAAGGGAGGAATGTTTTTTTCTTCACGTTCATAGTACACTGCCATGTTGATGATCTCACTTAAAGCAAGAAAGATATTATCAACGACTGCAAGAAGGAGTTTAGGATCTTTTACTAAGGGGTATGTTTGTGTTAGGATATGGTCTGCGACCTGTATGTTCTTGAGGGCTTTTTTTCTTGCTTGAAGGTACTTACTCATTGTTTAATTGGAGAATTGCTTGGGCAAGATCGCCTCCGGTGGATTCAAGTGCTTCGCGTGCTACCTCTAGCGAGACTCCTGCTTGTTCCGCAACGGTTTCAACGTCTTCATCGGAGATGGCAATTCCAAGGGGTCTTTCTTCAAGTTCTCCTACTATTTGTAGGGTTTCTTGACCCATCATATTAACCTTGGACACTTGCGGTTGGTGTACAATGATTTCTTTGTCCGCGCATCTGATGATTACTTCTTGGGCATCTATTTCTGTTTGTTGTATGCCCATTTTTTTCATCATTTGCTGCATTTTCCGCGGATTCATACCAGGTATCATAGAAGACCTACCTCGAGTAGGATGATGATTATTGCTATTCCTGCACCAAGAAGGATTACTTGTAGAGGTGTGAGTTTGATAAAGGATCCTGTTGCTTCATCGTAGGAGGTTAATCCACCCATTCCTGAGGGAAGTCTTATTTTGTTATCTTTTGCCATGATGGTTGTTTCGTTTCTACGTATTTAAATAGCTTGTTGTCTTGGTATAAAAAGGTAGTGAAAGGGCTGACTTGAACGTGAACTAAAGAGGAAGGATTAGAGGAGGAAAGATTGGAGGAGGAAGGATTGCGATAAGCCACTTTCTGTTCTACCCAAAAACCCTGTTGAGAGGGGTTCGATGGCAGTGACGGCATTTAACTTAGCGTCTAAATGACTTGCACCGGTCAGGATTCCCCGTTTCACCCGCTCCTTACAAAACGTCTGGACCTTATCACCTCAGTCGCCTGAAGCTTGCATCCTTCATTCTCTTGTAAGGTGGTATCGTTTCTTGAGACATTGCCGCTACTTTCGCAGCCTGGATTTCCCCAGTGACCTTTTTTGGTGAGTGGACTTTCCTCAGCAAAGCCGAAGGCCGTCTCGCAATCCCTACCTCAGGGAGATGTGCGCTCCTTTTTCAAAGTTACTAAAAAAAGAGTGGTTTTTCCTTGCTGGAACTCCAGAATACTCGTTTCATATCCTTTTTCCTCTGCCATGGTTACCAGTGCAGGTGGATTTCGCATAAGTGGGAGTACTTTTCCTGAAAGGATGTAGTCAAGGACGTAGAAGAAGTCTTGGTAAATTTTGTTGATTTTTTTCTCTGCAAGGAATCGCGAGGGTTCTATGATATTCGTCACAATTAGTTCAATTTCCCCTTCTTCACATTTGGTATCAAGCCATTCAATGTCTTGACGTGAAAAAGTTATGTGTTTATTTACTCCTGCTAGTTTTGCGTTTTTTTCCGCATTACGTATGGTTTTTTGATTGTCTGCAAATGCGTAGATTTTTGCGCCTTCATGTTCTTTGTTGTCGAGTTCTTGAAAGACGCGTTCTGCGACATCTTTGAATCCTTTGAGTTTAAGAAGTGCAAAATTGTTTTTGTTGTAGTAGTTAATGGGACGCTCACGGGAGATGTGTGCTGCTTCGATTGCGACCATTCCTGAACCGCAAAAGGGATCAAGAAGTGTTTGCTCTCCTGTATATCCTGCAAGAAAGAGCATTGCTGCTGCGGTTGTTCCTTTGAGACCATCGTTGTGTTGGAAGAGTTTGTAACTGCGTTTTCCCGCATCAAACCCAAGAAGGTCTATGCCGAAGATGAATGTCTCGTCTATCACATAAGCAAAAAAACTGGTGTGGGGATTGGTTAGATCAACTTTTCCTTGGATGAGCGATCCGAAATCTCCTTCAACATCTTGATTGTTGGAGCGTACTGCAAAGCTTTCTTCAACCCATGCATTTGCATCTCCTACTGAAATTTGAGGAAACGTTCCTTCATCAAGAACGAGAACTATTTTGGTTGTTGTTTGCATGAGGTAACAAAGTGCAATTACTTGTTCCTCATTATTTGCTTCAACAAGTACAACCCCATCTCTTTTTTCTCCGTTGAGGTTGAAGCGAAACGCAAGTTCTTGAAGAACTGCATCTTCTAGTCCTTTGCTGCAAAGAAGTGCTACTCTCATTGTTCAATTTTCGCAGCGTCAATGACCTTATCGTCTCCTTTAAGACGCATGAGGCGAACTCCTTGCGTGGAACGTCCAATGCAGGGGATGCCTGAGACTTGAGTTCGTATGATAATGCCGTTTCGTGAGATGAACATAACTTCGTCTTCGTCACTTACTGAGCGTACACTGACAACCTTTCCATTTCTTTGTGAGCAAATAATATTTTTAACGCCTACCCCTCCTCGGTTGGTAAGACGATACTCTGATTGTTTGGTGCGTTTTCCATACCCGTTTTCGGTTATGGTAAGAAGTGATTTTGTATCATCTCCTACGACCATTCCTATGACGTAGTCATCTCCTTTAAGAGTGATGCCGCGTACTCCTGCTGCACTTCTACCCATTGCGCGCACAGCGTTTTCTTCAAAGCGTATTGCCATTCCGTGAGCTGTTGCGAGAATGATTTGGTGGTTTCCATCTGTTTGACATACCCCTACGAGCTTATCTCCTTCGCGCAGGGTCAGTGCTCGAATTCCTCCTTTGCGCGGTCTTGAAAAGTCTGCAAGAGATGTTTTCTTAACTACTCCTTGTCTCGTTGCGAAGAACAAGTAGTGATCTTCTTTAAAGTCGCGTACTGCTTCGTATGCACATACTTTTTCTCCTTTTTCAAGGGGGATGAGGTTGATGATTGCTTTTCCTTTTGCTTGACGAGATCCTTCTGGGATTTGATATACTTTAACCCAGTGGACTTTCCCTTTGTCTGTGAAGAGCAAGAGGTAATCATGTGTTGATGCTATGAAGAGGTGTTCTGTGAAGTCTTCTTCTTTTGATGTTGTTGCGATGATGCCTTTTCCGCCTCTGCTTTGTGTTTTGTACGTATCTGCTGCGACACGTTTAATATATCCTTGGTGACTAATAGTGATGACAACAGGTTCATCTTCGATGAGGTCTTCAATGTCGATGTCAGTATCTTCTTCTAGATTTATTGTTGTTCTACGCTCATCTCCGTATTTTTCTTTTATTTCTTCAAGTTCTTTGCGAACCACAGCGTAAATGTTTTCATCGCTGGAAAGGATGTGTGTGAGATGTGCTATTGTTTCAAGTATTTGTTTGTGTTCCTCTCTGATTCGTTCTTGTTCGAGAGAAGAGAGTTTTTGTAGTTTCATATCAAGTATTGCTTTTGCCTGTACTTGAGTGAGGTCGTAAGTTGTGACTAGTGTGTTTATGGCGCTTTGCGTGTCTTTTGATGCTTTGATGTCTTTGACAATTGCATCAATGTTATCAAGAGCTTTGGTGAGTCCTTCGAGAATGTGTGCACGGTCTTTTGCTTTATTGAGCTCAAAAGTACAGCGCCTTGTCACAACGTCTTTGCGGTGCCAGATGAAATGTTCAAGCATTGCTTTAAGAGGCAATACTTTTGGTTGGTTATTCACGAGGCTAAGAAAGGTGATTCCTTGGGATACTTCAAGACGGGTGTGTTTGTAGAGTTGGTTGAGAATAACTTGTGCATTTGCATCTTGTTTGAGTTCTATTACAACGTGCATTCCGTTTCGGTCTGATTCGTCACGAAGATCTGAGATTCCTACGATTGTTTTCTCATTGACGAGGTTTGCGATGTGTTCTAGCAGTTGTGCTTTGTTAACCATGTAAGGAAGTTCTTTAATGATGATGCGTTGTTTTTTTCCTTCTTCAATTTCGGCACGCCCTCGCAAACGATATTTTCCTTTTCCTGTAAGGTATGCTTGGTGGATTGTTGAAAGACCGCAGAGAATCCCGCCCGTGGGGAAGTCTGGAGCAGTAACGTGGTTGATCAGTTCTTGAGGACTTATTGAGGGATTATCAATGAGAGCAATTGCCGCGTTTACCACTTCTGTCATGTTGTGGGGCGGAATATTCGTTGCCATTCCTACTGCAATTCCGCTTGATCCGTTAACGAGTAAGTGAGGTATTCTGCAAGGAAGTACTGAAGGTTCTTTGAGCGATCCATCAAAGTTAGGAACAAAGTCAACAGTGTCCTTGTCTATGTCTGCGAGTAATTCTTCTGCTAGTTTTGTAAGACGCGCCTCCGTGTAACGCATTGCTGCTGCACTATCTCCATCAACAGATCCGAAATTCCCTTGACCTTCCACAAGAGGATATCTCAAGGAGAAGTCTTGTACCATACGTACCATGGCATCATACACTGCGGAGTCTCCGTGTGGGTGATATTTTCCAAGAACGTCACCAACAATACGTGCGGATTTCTTGAAGGGTTTGTTATGGGTGAGACCCATATCATACATACCGTAAAGAATGCGTCTGTGAACGGGTTTGAGACCATCGCGCACATCAGGAAGTGCTCTTCCTACGATTACGGACATAGCGTAATCTAGGTACGAGTGTTGCATCTCTTCTTCTATGACTTGCTCTACTACGTTTCCGATTTTTCTCTCTACTTCTTGATGATCTGACATAAAAATACCCTAAGAAAAAAAGCAAGACTTCGTTTATAAAGTTTTGGTTTCATTATCGACGAGATTCCTTGATCTGGTTAAGACGCAAACAAAGAAAAACAAAGAAATCTGCGCGTCTGAATTGAGGTGTCTAGATGGGCATAGATGTGCTTAGTTGAAGACTGCTATGTTCTTGTGGTTTCTTTGAGAACGTGGTTTTTAACACTAAAAGAAAAATTGCAAAACACGCATTTTTTGCGTTTTGAAGAGAGTATTTTTGTTGCTGTGTGGTACTTTTGTTGTTTTCCGCATTGAGGGCATTGAACGATAAAATAAATCATAGAATGTGGTCAAGAGATTTCTTTTCTGTTTCTTCTTGGGATTCCTGAGAATCTTGGTGTCCTTCACTTGTTTTCGCAGGAGTCGCAGGAGTCGCAGAAGTTGTAGAGGCATTTTCTTCAAGCACTGAATCTTTTTCAAGAGTCTCATCTTGAAGCGTTGCATCTGTGCTGGCGTCTTGAGAAGTTTCGTTTTGAATCTGTTTCTGACTTGCAGAGTCATCAAGATCTTCTTCAATGATTTTTTTTGCAAGTTCAAGTGCTTTGTTATCTTCTTCTTCGTGATCGCCACCTGTTGTTTCTTCTGTTTCTTCTTTCGTGTTTGACACGTCCTGTAAGTTTATTGATTCTTCAGGGTGCTGCGATATGTTTTGCGACGATGATTGTTGTGTTGGCATAGTTTGTGTTGGATTCTGCTCTTCAGGATTCTGTTCTTCTGAAGTATCATTTGAGGAATCAAGTTCATACACTTCAAGTCCGTCTACCGTGACAGGTTCACTGCGAGCTAGTTTTTCATGATCTCTTCCTTCTCGTGCATCCACATTCCCTTGTTCTCTCTGTTCTTTCTCGTTTAGAGTTGTTTCGTAGATTTCTACACGTGGTTGTGTTTCTTGTTGTGATTTGCTTTCTTGATGAGCCTCTTGATGGGCCTCTTGCTGAGTCTCTTGAGAATTTTCTTGAGTAGTCTCATCAAGCTTTTTTTGTGGCTCGATATCTTTGAAATCTTTGAAGAGTTCGCGTACCGCTTTTGCATCGGGAAGGTCAAAATAGTCAAGAAATTTCTGAGTGACTTTTATGATGTAGGATCTTCCGTGGCGTTGTCTTGTAATAAAACCTTTTTCTTCGAGCTCTTGAATGTGCTCGTATGCTTTAGTTGATCTGATACGAATAACATCTGATTGTAAGATGGGTTGCTTCCAAGAAATAACTGCAAGAGTTTCCATCACAGGAAACGAGAGGTCTGTGTGAGTGTTGATTTTTCTAACATAGGGCAAGTATTTTTCTCGCACTGCGAGTTTCCACCCATCACCTTCTTCGATAAGTGTAAGAGGGCTTTCCTGTTCATCAAGTCTTTTTTTAATATCTTTAATTGCTTCTTTGATAAGCCCTGGTTCAGTAATCTGAAGAATGTTACACATCTCGTCAAGTGATACTGCTCTTCCTGCTGCAAAAAGTATTGCTTCAACCTCTTTTTCAACCATTGGTTTGTAGTTATGTGTTTGCGTATTTATTCTTTTGTTTTTTCACAAGCCCCTTTTGAGCCATGACGTCAAGATATGCCTGTACGTTCTCTTTGGGAATGCCTGTTGCCTTTGCTAGTTCTTCTACGCTTTTTGCTCCTGTTTCAAGAACGCGTGTGATGAAGTTTTGTATAATTGTTCTCGTGTTTTTGTCTATGACTTGATTGCGTGCTCTTAGTTCTTTTACTGTTGCATCAGTTTGGTGAAGTCTTCCAGAGATCTCTGTGAGAAGATTTCCAACATCTTCTCGTTTAAGAGTAAGCTCTGAAGGCTCAATAACCTCAATACTTGATGGCATGTAGTTGAAAAGAAATTCTATAAGGTGTGCAAAGCTTTTTACCCATACTTGAACGTCGGCAAAGGTTGAGAAGAGCTTGTCCTGGGGCTCTGCTTCTGCAACGGATTCTGAGACCACATCTAACCATTCTTGCTCATTCATGTGATCAACCACTTTGAGCATGGTTTCCTCTACATGTTCCTTGGGAGCTCCAAGAATTTCAATGATTGCTTGAACGAGGATTTGTCCTTTTTTGATGCGAGTTTCTTCATCCATTCTACTCTGTACTGCTCAGAAGAGGGTTTATATACTTTTCCTAACGCCAAAAAATGCGAATAAAGAGAGAACAGCCCCCACAAGTGCTGTTTTTGCAAGTGGTGGTTTGTCTTTAATAATGATTTTCTTTTTCTCTTTGGGCTGGGTTGCTGCTTGTTTGAGCGGTATGGTTATGCGTTGCTTGTGTGGTGTTTTTTTCTCATCAATGTAATGATCTATGATGATTTTTGCTTCTTTGCCTTGTGCCTTGAACGTGAGATCAAATTCAATACTTGAGTGTTCTGCTATGTGGAGGTTGAGTTGTTGAGTGGTATTGCGATAGGCTATTTTGGATATTGTTGTGATGTTATGAAAGGTATTGGTAGGATTAGTGATTTTGATTCTTATATCGAAGGGTTCGTTTTGTAGTGCTTGTTGTGGTGCGTGTAGTATTTCAAAGAGAAGCGTTTCTTTTTCTTTAGTTTTGTTTTTTTGAGAGGTTTTCTTCAGAATGCTCTTGTTAATCGGGATAGTAATGGTTTTGCTAAGGCCCAGTCCTGAAAGGGTTACGTGTAGGTCATTGCGAGGACATCTTTTGAGAGGAATTGTGAATCGAAGTTGGTGTTTTCCTTTGTTGAGAAGGTCTGCTTTTGCTTCCCCTATGACTTCTTTATCTTTTGCGCGCAAGTGGAGGACTTTTTTGGCGTCTGCTTTTGTTGCGACAACTTTTGCATT
>RFJL01000027.1 GCA_003695435.1 Candidatus Woesearchaeota archaeon | reverse complement strand
GAACTTCTTGACAGACTTGATCTTGAAAAAGAGATTAAAAAGCAGAAAAAGAAGAAGTGAATCTAAAATTCTAGACGTTCATCAATTGAGCGCACAATCTTTTTACTTTTATCCAAGTTTCTCTTGAAGATAGGTTCTTTTGCCGCCCATTCACGATAATATTGTTCGTCAAACTCAGCATAGTCAAGAAGCAAACCGATATCAAAAAGATCTGCTTGTAATCTAAATTCAGCAATTTCTTCAGGAGTTGCGTTATCAAAAGAACGCTCGAGGCGCTTACGCTCCCTCATCAAATAATCGAATTGCTCATCATGGGAGGAATATTTTCTTAGTGCTGAGAGACCATATCTATCCTCAAAAACACAGACTCGACGAGACTTGTGCAAAATAAGATCCTCCGGTGAGAGTAGAGGCAATTCTACACCAGCACACAACCTTTGAACTACTCTTTCAAGTTCCCTTGAGATTTCAGCACGATTTCTCTCGAAATTAGCACTGCTTCTTCTGCTCACCTGGAATAAATGTGATTCATCTTCTTGAGCGTAGACAACATCAAAATGTTGGCGGTTCTTTTCAGTCTCACATTCATATCCTTTTTCAGTCAGATACGCAATAAAAGGTGCGACCAATTCTTTGAAACCTTGATTGTTCAGCGGCCTACCAAACGTAGAATCAATGTCTGAAGTCCTTCGATGATAGCGCGAGGGGACTTGTGCCTGTACCGCAGTTCCTCCACCTATGTAGAAACGGTAGCCAGAATCAATCTCACAAATAGCCTGAAGTCCATCAATTACAATCTGATCCTCAATGACGTGCGATCTAGCCATATCTAACTAGTTTCGATTACAACTATTTAAACCTTTCGGAAAATTAACCACTACTAAGTGGTTACTCTTGTGTGCACTTCCTTATAGGGTGATGTACATCACCACACACATATAAAAACCACTTGTTTTGTTTCACCACTTATTAGGGGAGTGCCCACAGCGACCACACTTGCAGCAATGACAGCAAAGCACCCTATCAATTTTCTCCATTCCTCTATAAACCCCTAAGAACCCCCAACAGCTATTCTTTATGATATGGATGTCCTTCATTGATTTTCTGCGCCCGATACAATTGTTCTGCTAAGAGCACTTGTGCAAGCTCGTGGGGAAAGGTAAGTGATGAGAGAGATAATACCAGATCTGCTTGTTGTTTAAGCTGCTCAGAAACTCCTCTTGCCCCACCAACAAGAAAGGAAATCTCAGGTTTTTCTTGAAGTAAGCAGGAAAACTCCTTTGAGGAGAGTTGTTTGCCCTCCTCACTTAACACCACCACAAAACCTTTCGCTTTAGAGAATAATTGCTCACTCTCTTTTTCTTTAACCACTTGATCATTCTTGTTTTTTACTTCTTTGACCATAACATGCTTGATGTTCTTGCAACGCTTCAAATACTCTGAAAACTGGGTATATGAACAATGACCTACAGTAATAATACGTATCATTTGTGTCCTTGCCAGTTTTATTGCAACCCTCCTACGATCTGCTTAAAGTGTTTACGTGTTCTCTTGTGAGCATACTCTTGCGCACGCTTGCGCATCGCGTCAACATTAACAGAAATACCTTTCTTTTCAAGCTCAGGTGCAATTGCAATAACGTATTGAGTAAATTGTGTTACGTTGTGTACTTTATCAGAACGTCTGCAGCGCTCAAAATCAACGAGATATGGCTTATTATTTGCTGTCATGATGATGTGTTTAGTAGGGTGGTGCATTTCTTCCTTGTTATACCCCTTACGATCAAGATCATACATGTACTCGTAAATTTGATGTAATGCATCAAGAACTTCTCTTCGAGATGCATGTTCTAACCATTTCGGGAAAAACTCACCTTCAATAAAGTCATACACGAAGTAATCACTTCCTATGAATAATACGCGAGGTGCGTATTTGAGTTTTAATTCTTTGAGAAGTTTTGCCTCCATAACAATAGTATTACTTGTCGTTGCTCTTTGTGATTTAATTGCTACATTAGTATTCTTGAAGGTTCCAACGTGAATATTTCCTCTTTTACCATGCATAAATGGTTGAATATGCCACACGCCTCTACTCTCAAGTTCTCGTCTGAGCGCGTTTTTTTCAATCTTATAGACATAAAGAGTTTCAAAAGGAATTTTTTCTTGATCTACAATCTTAAACGAGTAAAGGTGTTTTTCAAGCTCAGCTTCTACACGTTCTTTTCCTGTGACTGAGCTGATAAGAAGCAAGACAAATCCATGTGTTTCTAAGTGATCACCCATTTGTTCTATGAATTTTAACGTGAGTTCATATCCGTGCTTTCCCCCTGTTGTTTGCAAACGTGACTCGCAAGGCTCATCGGGATCAAAAGGAAGATAAGGAGGGTTAAAGATGATTGCATCAAACGTTCCTTCAACATTATCAAACAGGTGAGAGAGTTTTACTTGGAGTTCTGATTTCTTATGGTATTCAAGAACTTGTGGATCTACATCAACTGCAAGAACGGTTGCGCCCTGCTGCGCTGCAGCGTATGCTTGAATTCCTGAACCTGTGCCCATATCAAGCACGAGCATTCCTTCAAGAATGTACTTCTTAACATTGCGTTCGAGAAGAAAAGAGTCTTCTCGTGGCTCATACACTGTCATACAGGACGAGCAAAGAAGTGATGTTAATAAATATATGCTCTAGCGTATGACTTCAAATTCTTCATCTATTTTTTTCGTGTAATCTCTTACGCGTTCAAGAACAGATTGTAATAAGAATTGTTCAACGCGTTTGTCAAAGAGTGTCTGCATACTTTCAAACTCAGTGATGCGGTAATTGTTACGCACTTTTTCAACGAAGAAGACATCACGTAATCGTTTAATTTGGCGACGAATATTAGACGACGCAGTTCCAAGAAGCGGTAATTCATAGGCTTTGCGTACATCAATAACGCGAGATCGGATTTCCTCAGAGGAGAGTTCTTCTCCTTGTTTTCTTGCTTGCAAGAGTACGAAGAGGATATCCACAATGATATCTCGTGAGTCTCCTGGTTGCAAGAGTCCTGAGCTTAAGCAGAGTTTTCGTACCAATTCTCGTTTGTCCTGTGCGTTGGGCTTCTCATAACGCCTAAGCGTCACTTCAGTAAGAGGTATGTCTTTTGATACTTTTGCCATTTTTTCTCAGATCATTCTTTTTTATTGTGAACAGACCACAAACCCCCCACAGACGGG
>RFJL01000026.1 GCA_003695435.1 Candidatus Woesearchaeota archaeon | reverse complement strand
GCGCCCACTATCACTACCACTATCACTCCTCCTGCTATCCATCCTTTGTGTTTTACGAGTGGGTGGTTTTTGGTTTCTTGTTGGAGTGTTTGTTGTGCTTGTTGTGCTGCTTCTTCTATTGCTGAGTGGGAATGTCCTGCGCGTAGGAGGTGGTCTTTTATTTTTTGCAGAGAGGTTCCTTTTTTTAAGTGTCTGAGAATGTAGTCTGTGAGTTCTTTATGCGCCATGCCAACCTCTTTTTACGAAGAGTCATATATAAAGGACTTTTTAAAAGTGTCGGTGAGAAAAAAGAAGACAAAAAAATACGGCAAATAACAAAAAAATACGGTTTGTCGTAGTTGTCGTTCTCGTAAAAAAAAAGGTTTTACCCTCTTAAGAGTTCTTGTTCAATTGCTTTCATCTGATCAGCAGAAATCATTTGATGAGGAAGCATAGCAAAAGAACAGATCCTAAATCCGACCCCGTACTTCTTGCACAGTTTCATGTTTTGTTTCATGCGTGCCCAGACCACAGGCTTGCTCTTGAGCAAAGAAATATCAAAAGCATAGATCACTCCTTTTTCTGCCATGATTTTTGCCCAGATGTGATTCATGCCCGATCCTCTTTGGTGAATGTAGTCTTTTGGTGTGTCTTCAAGTCCGTAGATGCAATCAACAATTCCTTGTTCAACTGCTTTGCGAGAAGGGTTCTTTAAGAATAGCACATCTGCTTTTCCCTTGTTTTTGTGAATGTCTTTTTCAGAACACAGAAGACCTGTAATGATTTCAATATCTTTGGGTGCTTGGTAAGTGTTTGAAGGGATGCGCTCGTACAGGAAACACAGCTTTCGCACCCCTATTCGTCGGGCGATTTCTATAAAAGAAGATTCGTTTCCTGAGGGTAAAACAATGTCAATCATGTGATGACCTCTTTAAACGCGCAAGCATTGCATACTTTGTTTGTGGATGGTGCTGAGCAGCGCGAACAGATGCCTAAAGACACAGCATCACCAAAGCGTGCCTTGAGCGAAGGCAATTGTTCTAAGAACTGCTCAACAATACGCAACTTCACGCCAGGCTCTTCTGCTTCCCAGTCATTCAAAAAATCGCGTACTTGTGCGCGATAGGATTGTGTTACGTTGGGACACTCAGTGTAACCAACTGAAAATCCCTTGAGCAAAGTATACACCAATACTTCTTTTTCAGAGCAGAAAAACAAGGGTTTTACTCGTTGTGTGAATCCCTTAACAGCACCTACCCCCGATAGTGGTCCTAGTCGCGCTGATAATTCAATGGTTGAGCGTAAGTAGTTCATCATGATTGCTTGGCATTCATCATCAAGGTTATGTCCTGTTGCGATTTTATCAAATCCTTGTGAGTATTTGTTAAGTAGTGCTCGTCTGAATGTGCCGCACAGATGGCAAGGTCGTACACTGACTTTTTCTTTAGCGTCGTCAAGTGTTTGTCCGAAGTCTTCTTTGAAACTGCATTTGTTGAGAACGACGCCGTGCTCTTTGCAGAATCGTTCAAGGTCTTCAATGGTTTTGTTGCGATACCCTGCAATACCTTCATCTACAACGAGTGCTTCAACGTGTGCGTTTGGACCCATCCATTTTTTTACTAAGTACAGCACCGTCATAGAGTCTTTTCCTCCTGATGCTGCGACCATAACCTTGTCGTTTTTGTTTAAGAGGTTAAAGCGCTCTATGGTGTCAAACACTTTGCGCTCAAAGTACTCAATGAAGTGCTCTTTGCACAGGTTGGGGTAGACTGCTTTTTGGGAGCAAAAGGTGCATTTCATCCGCCTGATATTACTGACAACAATTGTACTTCGTCGTCATCTCCTACTTGTTCGTCTTCAAGAACTACTTCTCCGTTTTTAATGAGAACAACAGTGGTGGGGTTTATTCCTTCTAGGGCTAGGAGTTCTTTGAGTGTTCCTTTGAAAGAGAGTTCTTTTTTCTTTCCTGTTTTTTCAATGTAGAGTTTCATGTTTACCGGTGTGTTTTTTCGTAGTATCGTAGTTTTCTTTTTTCTTTGAATGTTGCGATGAGTTCTTGTAAGCCCGTCATGTGATTTGCAGCTCCATGAACCACTATGCGAGCATTAATCATATCTTTTGCGATGCGTTTGACGCGGGGAACGTGAAAGGAGGAAGTAACGATATGTACTTCGTCACATCCTTTAACAAGGGGTATGCAGTTTTTGATGTTCTCATAAGTGTTCATACTTTTATCTTCTTCAATTCCCCCCATTTCAGGGCAGAGTGCGCGCATAATAGTACTCTCAGGAATGGGTGTTTTGTTGGGTCCTCCTGAGAAAATGACCCTGTCAAAGGTTTCTTCTTTAAAGAGTTTTTTTCCTAGTTCTATGCGTGAAGCAAGTCTTAGGGATGGTGTGCTGTCTTTTTGTGGTGCGCATCCAAGGATGATGAGTGCTTTTGTCATTGATTTGTATTCATTTAAGTGTCATTTATAAATAAAGGGAAATCGTTTATAAATTAAAGAGAGGGAAGACCAAAAGCCTTAAATATATTTGCTACTGTGCAATAACAACATGAAACGTAGCTTGTTCGCAATCCTCTTCATACTCTGCGCAATTTCTGCATTTGCGCTCACTGAAGATTTTACTGCAAGTGCTCCAAGCACAGTAATTAAAGGTACTGCTTGTAACATTTACACCTCACCACTTACCATCACTAACACAGGAGATGTTACTTCAACATATACTATTGAAGTTACAGGAGAAGCGGCGAAGTGGGTGAACTACGCTACGAATTTCCTCGTTCTTGAAAAAGGTCAAAAAGAAACAATCCCCCTCTTCATTAACCTTCCTTGTAAAGTGGAAGGTGACTTCGAGCTCACAACCACCATCACCACAGGGTTTGATTTACAAAAAGAACTCACCCAAACAATTCAAGTAATTAATCCCGTAAATTTTTATGTGCAATCTAAAACACTTAACCGCGTTCTTGAACCCTGTACACCCACATCATATGAATTTGAAGTAATGAATACTGGTGAATTTCTTGAAACATTCAAATTCTCTCTTCTCAACTCTCCGACTTACGCAACACTCTCAACAGATGTTGCCGTGCTCAAACCAGGTGAAAAAACAACGATCTATGCATATCTTAACCCTTCTTGTGATATTTATGGTGTGCAAGAACTTACTCTTGTAACAAACGCCCAGCGTTCTGGATACGAGGCAAGAACAAACTTTGCTCTTGGTATAAAGAGAACCTATAATTACACCATTATCGCCCCTCAACAAGTCAATGCTTGTGAGGAAGTTACCACACCAATACCAGTAACTATTAAGAATACTAATCGTATTGGAAACAAATACGTTCTAGATGTTAAAGGTCCTACATTTGTGGAACTGGTAAACAACACATTAATCGTACAACCAAAACAAAGTGCAACCACGCAAATACTTGTTAACACTCCTGATTGGAATGAAAAAGATAATCGTACGCAAACAATTATCCTTACTGCAACATCTCAAAGAGGAGATGTGCAAAAACAACACAACATCACTCTTTACGCAGAGCATTGTTATGATGCGAACATTGTTCTTGAGAATAAAGACTATGTCGCAGTTGAAGGTGAAAGCATTTCTTTCCCCCTTATCATTCAAGACACAGGTTCAAGAACTGTTGAAACAAGTCTTGAGCTTAAAGCTGCTAATTGGCTTAGTTTAAATCAAACCTCTTTCAAAATTAATGCTTCAGACTATAAAGAAGTGCAGCTTCTCGCGCAAGTGCCTGTAAACGCAACTGCTCAGAAAGTAACACTTATCGCAACCATTCTTGATCTGAACAAAACTATTGAGAAAACATTTGATATTGATGTTATCCCACCTGAAAAGGCGTACCTTATAGGTATTGATAAAGATGGTAAAGATGAAGAAGGAAATACTATAATCACCATCACCCATAAAGGTGTGCGCTCTGCAATTTATGATCTTACCCTTGAAGGGCCACAAGGTATGACACTCTCAAAAAAGAGTGTTGAGCTCAACCCTAACGAGAAAACACAAGTACTCCTCAAGACAAGCGATCTTTACGGAAAATATGCAATCACCCTAACCGCGCAGACTAATGATCTTATCTATCAAAAATCACTCACCGTTACTGCAGGAGAGTACAAATCACCTTATCGCCACCTCTTATGGATTATCCCTGCTCTTATTATACTCTTCCTAGGCGTATTCTTCTTCACGAAGTGGTTGAAGAAGAGAAGAGAAGAGAACTACTTTATTACTAAAACAAAAGAATCCTCTAAGAAGAAGTGGTTGTTGTTAGCACTTCTCGCACTCATCCTACTTATCGGGGCAATCATTGCAATAACTCAACTGCAGCAAACACCAAGCAGTCCTAGTGAGGAAGAGCAAAACCTCTTCGCGATTGAGCCACCTGTGCAGACAATAATCGTTGATGGTGAAGAACAAATCATTATGAATCTTACCGTGTACAACCCTACTGATCAGCAGGCAACGTTTAGAGTGCGTGGTGATTCTGACTGGGTTGAGGTGGAAGATAGGTCATTTAGTGTTTCTCCTCATGCAACACATACAACACAACTTATCATTACCCCAGATTATGATGTACTCGCAACATCATCTTATAAGGTGAGCATTACCGGCCACCTTGAAAATGATGAAATCAACTATACGCAAAGTGTAACACATACCATTAAGGGAAAAGAACACGTTGCGGTGAAACTTCTTCCTTGGATGGTTGCAGGAATTCTTATTGTGGGTCTTGTTATCCTCGTGTCGCTTCTTGGAAAACAAGAACATGATGACGAGGAAACTGAAGAGAAAACTCAGAAAAAAAGAACGTCAAAAAAAGAAACTAAAAAAACGCAAAGTGAAGTATCAACTTTCGTAATTCCTTGGAAGTATGTTTTGATAGGACTTGTTATCCTCGCACTACTCGTTCTTCTGATCTTTGCAATAAGTAAAGTTGCTCCTCTTCTGGTAACAGGCGTTAATCACCTGAACGATGGTATCATGCCAAGCGAAAAAAATGCAGACGAGAACTCTCAAGATATAAGAGATCCTATTCTTAGTGTTGATCGTAGTCATATCGCAGGATCAGGTAATGTTCTTAAGATTCGCCCAGATGAGACTGTGAAAATTCCATTAAATGTGCATAACCCCACCGATAAAAAAGCACGCATCACCATTTCTATTAAAACGAATGGGTTGAATGATTCTTGGATCGCTCTTGAAGATGATTCTTTTATCATCTACCCTCAAGACACTCATGAGACACTTATCACAATCACACCTCAAGCAAACATCCTTGAAGAACAAGATTATACTCTTACCATAACGTCAAACCTTAATAATGAATTTGCAGAGCAACTTGATCTTATCATCACTAAAAAAGCAGTAATTCCCTTATGGGTTTATGCGCTTATAGGAGTTCTTATTGTTGGTCTTGTTATCCTAATTCGTGAGAGGAAAACAAGAAGAAAGACAAGAAAAACGAAAATTTCTTTGTAGAAAACTTTATAACTCACATTCTGGATAGTTTAAATAATACACGGGGGCGTGGTGTAACCCGGCAGCATTAACGGCTCCAGACATTGGAGCGAAGAGCCTTCACAGGCAATGATCGCGCAATGGGCCAAACCGTTAGATCAGAGTTCAAATCTCTGCGCCCTCACCATTTTTCTCTAAGAACACTTCGTTTTTTTTTCAAAATAATGGTGCTTAAGAGTTGAACTCTGAAAAGAAAGCAAGATCCACATAGTTCATAAGCCATATTCATTGCTCAAGTTTCAAGAAGTATTTTCAAGAGTTAACCATCTCTTACCCCTTCATTTCCACTGCAACATCTTTTTTTGTTTGGAGCGTTCTTCTTCAAACAAAACGATTCACAACCAGATCCTAAACGCCTTTATTATATTATTAATAAT
>RFJL01000025.1 GCA_003695435.1 Candidatus Woesearchaeota archaeon | reverse complement strand
TTTTCTTTTTTTCTCATCTTTTTCAAGAGTTGCGTAAAGATCTGAGAACTCCTTGTTAAGAGCTTCTTGAAGTTTTTGCGCTTCTTTTTTTGAGAAAAAGGTTTTTGAGATCTTTTTGATGCGTTCGGATTCTTCACGAAGAGTTTGAACAACCGCCAACAAATCACGTTTTCGTCTTCTTTCATCTTCTTCAAATGCAGAATAAATCGCCTCAATATCTGAGTTAATTTTCTCTTCGAGTTTTTTTGCTTCGTCTTTTCTGAAAAATTCCTTATGGCGTTTTGTCGCTTTGAGCTCTTTTTTCTTGAGTGATTCAAGAGCTTTTTTGATCTTTTTTTCAAATTGTTGTGTTCTTGAATCTACGTAGGATTGTGCGCTTTCAAGGTCGCTGTGTAGAGACTCTATGAGTTTTTTTGCTTCTTTTTTTGAAACTGTTTCCTTCTTGAGGTCAGAAAATGATTTTGAAACCCAGGACTGGTTTTTTGAGACCTCTTTACGAAGAGCAGCGACTTTTTCTTGAGTGTGTTCTATGTCTTTGCGAAGCTGTTGTGCTATTTGATGTGATTGTTCTGCTTGTTTTTTCTTTAACTCTTCAATGCTTTTTTGGGTTTTTTGAGCATATTGTTTTTGTTTCTTTGCAAGAGCAACCACTTCTTTTTTGAGTGCAGTTTCAACTCGAAGTTCTTCTATGATTTCTTTAATATCTTCGAATTCAGCATTGATCGCCTTTGTAAGCTTGGTTAATGTTTCTTGGGAGACTTTTTCTTTCTTGAGTTCCTTGTGTTTTTTGGAAAGAACATCAACGTCTTCTTTTATGGACTCTAGTTGTTTTTTGAATTTTCTTGCACTGTCTTTGGTGTTGCGTACTTCTTCAAATAAATCTTTGAGATGATCAAATTCTTGGTTGATATCATCAGTGAGTTTTCGTATTTGTTCCTTGTTTACCTTCTTGGACTCAACCTCTTCAAGGTCGACGCGCAACTTAGTAATATCATTAGTCCATAGAGAAATTTGCTTTTCAAAATCAGGAATCTTTACCGTTATTTCGTTGAGTTCAGAGACTTGTTTGTCAATAGCCCATATCTGTTTAAGAGATTCTTGCACCTCTGCTATTTTTATTTTGAGAACGTTGAACTTATCAATGCTTACAAAGTCTTTGGAAAACCCTTCAATTTTCTCTTGTAATTCTATAAATCGCTTTTGGGTAAGAACGTTTTGTTCACGAAGTGCAGTAATGTCTTTTTTGATTCCTGCAAAGGAGTTGATGAGCCTATCGTTGAGTTCTGCGAATGATTTTGCTGGTTTGACGTATGCTTTTGCGTAAGTTTCTTTTTTCACTACTCTACCCCCGGGAATTTTGCGTTCAAAAATAGTATTTAAACTTACGCTCGTCACCAAGAGGTTACAATGAATCGCAAGGTGTTGTGAGAAGTTACCTTGTGCCTGCGGAGTTGCAGGATGTAGCAGTAACTAGTTCTTAGAATGAGTTTTTAATAAACTTTGCTCTTTCTTGTGTTTTCTTCGCAGATTTTTCTCCCTTGTAAAATGAATTCTGCGCACGTACTTGCAAGAGGTGCACGTAATTGAAAGTTTTCCGTTTGTTGTTCTTACCCTCATCGTTTTTCCTGGAACAAGGTATGCTGAGCATTTCTTGCAGATGCGCAGTTTTTGTTCTGGCGTCTTTTTCAGTCTGAATTTTTGTAAGATTTTTGTTGCAAGCAAAGCGTAGCGATTGGCATAGGCTGGACGCATCTGAGCTTGTTCTAGTAACGCATTTACGCGCCTGCGCGCAATTTTCAGCGTTTGATGCTGTTTTCTTTTCATAAGTTGTGATTAAGACAAACATATTTTATAAAGAGCTCTTTTTTTGTTGATTCTATGAATTGGTTAAAAACGCTATTCAGAAAAAAAGAGCGTGCAACTGAGCAAGAAACCGTTCTTCTTGAGCCCTCTGCTCTTGAATCTTGGTTTATTCAAGAAAAAGAGAAGAACACCTCGTTCATCTCACAGTTGCTTAGTACGACTCGCAAAGAGATTGAAGAGAGTATTCCTTCAATTGAGACACTTATGGAGTCGCTTAACGAAACACCTCTTCATGATGCTCTTTTAACACTCATCTCGCAGATGAAAACAGCTTGCAGTAGTATTGAAGAGATGTTAGCTCTTCAAGAAGTTCTTGAATCCTTTGTTGCAAATCACTCTAGGGAAAAACAAGCCCTTTTAGGACCTGCTGCGCGTAGCGCTAATGAGATCTTCTCACTCCTTGAAAAAGTTCACGCCACCCTTGAGAAATCCTCAGAAGTATACGAAAAGGAAAGAGAAAATCTGGAGTTTTTACGTGACATTCATAACGACATTAAACATTTTGAAAAGTTAATGCTCAAGCAGAAAGATCTCAAAGAACAACTGGTTCAGCTTAATCAAAAAGAACGATCCGCACAAGCACTCAAAGAACGTATTGAGCGTGATCTGCATGCAATTAAGCAGACACACGCATATCAGGAGTATCTTAAGCTTGTTGAAGAAAAAGAGGATGCGCAAAAACAGTTCTCTCAAGTCCAACAGAAGATCAACACGCTCTTTGACCCCTTGATTCCTCTTCTGCGCGAGTACATGGAGATTGCTCTTGAACGGCCTGCATTTATTGAGTCTTACATTCTTGATCCTGCTAAGGCACTTCTTCAAGATGAAGGACTTGCACTTCGCAACGTTCTTTCAAGCATGCGTGCTGCAATTCAAAGCGGAAGTCTTATTGCGCAAGATGCGTCGCAACAAACAATTACCACCCTTTTAGAAACCTTAGACTCATTACAAGGTGAAATAAAAGATGTTCATACACAAAAAGTTCGTGCTCTTAAACGCTTTGGAGCAACACATTATGAAATTGAAGATCTTCGTTATAAGCAAAAACACGCTCTTGAGCAGTTTGAAAAAATTGTAGAAGAAAAAGAATCTCTTGTAAAGCAAATGGACGACTTAGCAGTAGATTTTTATAAGAAGAAGATTGAACAAAACATAAGGGCTGCTTTGGATAAAGAGGTACATATTGAGGTGAATTGCGGATGAGACATAATGTAACCCCTCGACGATTTGGAATGGAAGGAATTATGGGTATTGTTCTAGTCATTCTTGGATTTGTCATCTTAGGAGATTTAATTATGCAATTCCTGCGCGTCTTTTTCGGATTACTCCTTATCTTTATTGGCTGGCAGATGATAACATGGAAGACCTTCACCATTTTTGTCAAAAGATAGGTGTTGACACACCTGAACACATAGTTCTCAAAAAGCAGTACTTTGAAGTCTCACCCGAGATCAAGCAAGTTCTTGACCAGGTACCTTTTGAAGCGCAATACGCAGGAAAGCTCTTAGGATCTCAAGGCAGAGGTTTTACGCCTTCCTTAGATCTTCTTGAATACGCAGCGCGCAATGGTGCGCAGACAATAACCGTTGATGAAAAAACTGCTTTTCTGTTTACTTGTGGACGTGACATCTTACAAGTTCAGGTTAGGGGTTTCGTCATTGTTTTGGATTCTGCTAAAAGAGTTCTTGGGTATGGAAAGGGTGAGAGGGGAATAGTGAAGAACCTCTGGGATGTTGGGGATTATTTGAGAAGAGAAAAAAGTAAGTAAGGCAACTTCTTCGTGTTTGATTTTGGTCTTTCCTCTTTCTTCTTAGAGAATTAAAACGGTTTAGAGCGTTAAAGAAGCACTTTGTTGGTTACTTATGTTGGCGATCAACGTTTTTTTGCAGTTTTGCAACATAGAATCCCTCAGTATCATTGTCTTGAGGCCAGATGCGAAGTGTGTGCTGTACGTCCGGATGAAACGTCTTACCTTCAAACTCCATGATGGGCGCAGATCTCTTAAGATTAATTTCAAAGGGAATTACCGAGCAATCCTCAAATTTTTTGAGTGCGAAGTCTACTACTTGCTCATTTTCTTCGGGTTCAAGTGTACAGGTAGAATACACTAACACTCCTCCGGGTTTAAGCAAGTTCCATGCAGTTACGAGGAGGTTTTTTTGAATTGAACAGATTTTCTTAACAACTCCAGGATTCCAGCTTTGAATTGTTCTCAAGGATTTTCTTATGGTTCCTGTGCCTGAACATGGAGCGTCAAGCAGGATTTTATCAAAGAGAAGATTTGTTTTTGCAAAAAGATGCCCTTTCATGTTAGTGATCATCACATTCTTAAGCCCGGATCGTTGGACGTTGATTCCAAGGGCTGCAAGGCGCGAACTATCCGAGTCGTTTGCAATGACTATGCCCGTGTTGTTCATCATTGCTGCAATCTGCGTTGTTTTTGAGCCTGGTGCTGCACACATATCAAGAACTCTCTCGTGTGGTTGTGGGTTGAGAACAATTGGCGGAATCATTGATGCAGCATCTTGAATGTAAATGTGACCAAGCGCGTGTTCGAGTAAGTTACCATAATCGCGTCGTTCTCCTTCAATCCAAAATGCTTCCTTGCACCAGGGAACTGGTGTAAGTGTAAACCCTTTTTGTTCAATTGAATGTTTAGTCGCCTCAACATCTGCTTTAATGGTGTTTACTCGAATTGATTTTCTCGGGTACCGTGTTGAGAAGTCTTTGAAAGTTTCAAAATCTGTGAGCTTTTCATACCTTTTGATGAATTTTTCTTTCCATTCAAATTTTTTTGCAAGAGGATTTGATTTTGTTCGATCTTCAGCCATAAGGAATCACTGTTTTTTTATTATGTACACTATTTCATTTTCAAAATGAAGTAGTTTATAAGGGTACTCTAAACGTTTTAAGAGGAGATGAAACCATGCTCGCGTGGTCTTCGTCATTTTCTCGCGTTTGAGCGTCTTTGTAGGGTATGATGCAACAATCCAGTTGACTTGTGCACTTGTGATGATTTGCTCGACACGTTTGGTTGAGATTAATTCAAAGAATTTGAGTGCGAAGAGACACTCTGCACGTATTTGAGGGATCTTCATGTTGAGATCACACCGCTTAGCAGTAATAGGAAGATCGCAGATCTTAGCGTACTCGTTGATAATCTTCACCTCCCAGTCTGAGAGTTCATATCCTGTTATGACTGGAATCATTTCATGAGGCGCCATCCAGAATGCGGTGAGTGGGTTGAGACCGCATGCAATATCCACAATGGAAGCGGGAAGACCAGTCTCTTCAAAAATTCTTTTGTAGAATTCATCTATGAACTCAGCGCGTTCTTTTGTTGAGCGATGTGCTTTGATGAGTTCTTTGTGTTCTTCTTCTGTTTGTGCGTAACCTTTCGTTTCAACCGCTTTTTTGAGGTTATTGAGTAAGAACGTTACTTTTTTGCTCTGCTTTGTATGGTAACTGCCATATACTTTACGCAAATGCTCGCGAACTTTTTTTGCTGTAAGTGCGATTTGTTTATTTCTTCGAAGGGGTTCGAAACTCTCAAAATCGTTAAGCATGGAGCGTAGTTTTTTGTTCTGTGCAAGAAAAGGTGTTAGAAGATCAAGAATAGTCTCATCACTAATCCCTGCATAGTCTTTACCTTTAATATACGCAACGTATTCTTCTAATGCTTTATTCATGAGATTTAGTTGATTCAAGAGAGCTTTTAAGAGATTTTTCAAGAGGTATTGTGAACTGAGTGATGGGCATCTGGTCTATCCAAATAGTTCTTCCCTTTTTGAGCTTTTGGGGTCTAAAAATGTTATTATGAACCCAGAGCTGTTGGTGTGGTTTCATCTGTGAGAGGAGTTTTTCTTCAAGACCTTTGCTAAATTCCTGATCGGGGTTGATGAAGAGAATATCGTACTCGCTCAAATCCATATCAAGCATGTTTCCTTGAATAAATGTGCAGTCCACTTGTGCTTCTTGTGCTAGCCTTTTTGATACTTCAACAAGTTCTTGATCATATTCTATTCCTGTTGCGCTGCAAAAAAGAGATGCGACGAGAACAACTCTACCATCCCCTGAACCCAAATCAACGAATTTTGCTTTTTTCCCTATGGGAAGCTGCCTCATAAAACGAAAGACTAGATCAACATAAGTAGGGCCATAAATACCAACTGCAGTATCCCAGTAACGACGTCTGCCCCTTTTTTTCTGTTCTTCTTCCCACGAAGAAACTGCTCGTTGAATACGTTGTAATGCGTCCATTTTAAAGCGCTTTTGATACGTAGGGTCCATCTTGCACGTATCCTAGTTTTTGCTTGTAATATCCTCGCACACCTACGCCAGAAATCACCAACATCTTCTTCTTTCCTCTTTTTCTTGCAATGTCTTCTGCTTTTTTCATGAGCAGTTTACCTATTCCCTTGTGTTGCACTTTGTCCCTCTCTTGTTTTCCCACTCCAACCGCAGGACCATAGACGTGAAGTTCTCGAATAAGTGCTGAGCAAGGAGTTATTTCCTTTGTGAGTTCTTGTGAGGGAAAGCGCATACGTACAAATCCAAGTAAGTAGTCATCATACTCTGCTGAGATAAAAAAGTCTACTCCTCCGCTTGCTTCATATTCAAGAACTTTGATTTCGGGAGTTCCGACACTTCCTTTATAGTTTGTGATTTCTCGTGCGCGAATATCTCTTGAGGTAATTCCTCTTTTTTTTGCAAGTTCGTCAACGTATTGTCGTAAGTTCGTCCTATCCACACCTGCTTCTGTGCGATAGGTAGGAATATCTCTGTTGACTCTCATAACTCGGCAGTATTCTGGAATGAATTTGAAGGACTCAACGATGATATCTGCTGCCTCATCAGTGGTAAGAGGTGTGAAAATACCGTTCTTGTATTGTGCGTAGAGTGCTGTTCCTGGCATGACGAGGCAGGGATATATTTTGAGCATATCTGGCCGATAAGAAGGATTTTCAAAAATTTCTTTTAGTGATGCAATATCTTTTTCTCGTGTTACTCCTGGAAGACCCAGCATCATGTGGAAGTTAAGTTTAAACGCAAGGTCTTTGAGGATTTGAATTGATTTTTTAGTATCTTCTAGTGTGTGACCACGGTTTGTTTTTCTAAGAACCTCATCATATACTGTCTGAACACCTAATTCTATTCTTGTGCATCCAAGTTTTAGCATTTCAAGACCGTGAACAAGAAGCCCCCAATCCGGTTTTGTTTCAATAGTAAGGCCAATACATTTAATTTTAGCGTGTTCGTTGCGTTGATGTTCTCGTTCTAGACTCAAGGGACTTTCTTCACCTTGTAGTTCTTGTGCAACTATTTTTTTGAGTTCTTCTCGAGAATACTGCTCACAGTTTATGTGTTTAAGTGCGCGCAAACGATTATGAATTCTCTGTTTCCTATTTTCATCTCCGAGTTCTCCGAACACTTCAAAAAAATCTTTGAAATAGGCATAGTCAAAACTATCCCCTTCAAAAAACAGCTTGCTAAAATCGTTCATTGCTTTGAAAATAAGGGTGACAAACTCTTCTTGATATGCTTTGTCAAGAGCGCAAAATGTTCCTCCCTGTATGATTACATCGCATTTATCAAATTCATGTCCGAGTACGATGAACTGCTCTATGCGATTTATGACAATTAGGTAAGGGTCGTAATTTCCACGAATAGATCGCATGGTTGAAGGTTCCTTTCCCGTATATGATTGAGGAACGTCCCCGAACACAGAACCAGGCCCTCCTGGGCAATACGTACACACCCCGTGTGGGCAACGCTCAGGTCTTGTCATAAGTGCTATCGGTACAACACCAGAGGCTGTGCGTATAGGTTTTGTTTGTAAGAACGAGCGGAGTTGTTTTGCTTTTTCAAAAGGTAGGTGGAGAAGTATTTGAATATCTGTGGGAATGCGTTTTAGGTTGTGCTCTTTGCACAGCCTTACTTTTTCTTTTGCAATATCTTCTTTAGATGGATGTTTGCGTTCAATGAATGCGCAAAGATCATCTAGATAGCTTTGAGGAATGTTCATAGAGTACAACCCCCACCTCTTTATTTATAAAGATACAAGATATGCTTAAAAAAGCAAATACTGTTAGAAGCAGAACAAACAAAAGAAATCCTCAATGAAGACAAGAAAACTTCTCATTATACAAATTGATGCACTAAGTTACCCTCGGCTTCTTGACGCTATGCAAAAAGGCTATCTGCCTTTTCTTTCAAACTACGTTAAAAAAAACATCCTTACGGAGTATAACTGTTCTTTGCCTTCTAGCACACCTTGCGTTCAGAGTGGCTTGCTCTACGCAGATGAGGAAATTCCTGGCTTTTTCTTTGTGGATAAGAAGAAAAAGAGATTTCACTCCTTTTATTCAACGACAAGTGCAAAAGAGATTTCAGGCGCATTCAAGAACGTCGGCATCCTTAAAGGGGGGTCTGCCTACTCCGTTATTTTTAGCGGAGATGCGCATAAAACACTCTTTGTTCTCGGACATGGAAATACACCCACTAAAATGAGTGCTAGGGATGCTGTCTTTTACAGTTTCATCAACCCCCTCATTCTTCTTCGTATGTTGTTTCGCATAAGCACACAGTGGTTGCTTGAAATCGTTGAATTCACCTACTATGGCGGGTTAAGAGTATTTTCCAAGCAATATTACACACCGTTTAGACCTGATTATTGGTTTAGACGACTTTTCTTTAATGCCTTTGCAAACACCGTTTCTGCTACCGCAGTTCGACGAGATATTAAAAGAGGTGTTCCGCGCATCTATATTAATTTCAACAATTTTGATGATATGTCTCACATAAGAGGGCCCTCAACAAAGGCTGCGTACAGAACGCTCAAGACCATTGATGCTCAGATAAAAAGGATCATCAAACAAGTGCTTGAACAAGGTCAGGAGTACGATGTATACATTTATTCAGATCATGGCATGATGGATAGCGTTGCGTTTACCTATAAGTATGGTCTGAGTCTCACGGAGTTTCTTGAAACACTCTTAGATGCACGAGGAGTTGAAGTCTCCAAGTACTCTGAAAAGCAAATAAGCATTCGAAGAGCTGTTTGGGCATTTCTCTCAGGAGGTGCAAAAGCACTACTTTCCCCGGTTTGGGGTGTGATTAAGCCCTTTTGGATCTACTTTAGACCTGATGCTCCCACTCGCAAGATTCGCGGAAAAGACTTTGTGATAGCTGAATCAAGCAATGTGGCACAAGTTTATTTTCTTAAAGATTCACGTAGACTAGAACGTAGTGATTTCAAGAAAATAAACGAGAAGCTCATTCAAAATATTCTTAGCCACCCCGGTATTGGCATTATCCTCGTCAAAGACAAAAAAACATACAAGGCATATTCCAAGGAAGGAACAACAACTCTCCCACGAAATGCATCTTGGATGAAACGCTTTAACACAACAGGACAAGATCTTCTCAATTTCGCAAAACGAAAACTAGCAGGAGATCTCATTATTTTCGGCAACATTATAGATGGTAAATGCATCGCATTTGAGGACCAGGCAGGAGTTCATGGCGGAGTTGGAGCTGATCAGCAAAGACCTTTTATTATTTCTCCCCGCCCCCTTCCTCCAATTAGACGGTCAAGCGATCTCTACGCTGTTTTTTCACCCTATCTTCCTAAAAAGGAATACGTTCTCACACCAAAGTATAAAAAGGCCTGACTTCGTGGTGACAACATGACTCTTGATACGGTTTTAATCAAAGCAAGTTACAATCTTCACACAGAACAAGAAGCAATTGAAGAGGGTATTGTTAAACTTCTTAGTGATGTGAAAGCAGGACGCTCGCTACAAACTCTCAAGGGTTGCAGACACATCACACGCTCAAGTTATGATTTTTCTAAGCACAGAGCACCTGTTGTTGGCCATCTTACAGGAAGCGAGCATGCAGCGTTATGCGCGCTTGAACAGGGATTTAACATCTACGTCGTAGGTCCAAGAGAAATTGGAGAAGATATGCGTGAGTTGAGCAAAGATCTTGGTAAACCCATCACATTCATACCCGAGCTTGAATGCGATGTTCGAGATCATCCACAAGCCAAAAAAGCGCTCTCGCACGCAAATACTCAAAGAAGAGGCTATCAGCGAATATTTGAAGAACAACCTCACGCCCAAGTTATGGAAGTTGCAGGCGATCTTGTAGCTTTTTACAATTATCGCGCTCTTGCAACAGAATTTGAAGCAAGACAAGCTGATTTCGTATGGGATCTCAACGCACTTGATCTTATGATTGAAGATATGCAGAGGTTTAATCGTAACGGGTATCTTACTCTCAAGAATAGTGCGGGAAGAGTGATCAAAGAAGTAAAGGAGAATAATGTTTTAATGATGAACCAGAGGAGTTTTGAAGCTGCTTTTGGTCATGCGGATTCACTTTACGATGAGCGTAATGGAGGAAGTTTCATCCGCACACTTATTTTTTCCCTTATCAACCCCCTCACACAAGTAGAACTGCGAGACAGGGTTTATGCAGTAAGAAAGCTTTTAGCAACATACGTGCATAACACTGTGTCTTCAAAGGTTCCTCGCGGAGTAATTCACGCGGATCGTGCAAGTAAGATCGTCTCGGATAGTCTTGGATGTGATGCAGTAATTGATGCTACTGCAAGGGACATTACCTGTTGTTGGGATATGGATGGTTGGAACAATGATTACGCATTCTACAAGACGTTCTATGAGAGAACGTGGGATAACCTTGAAAAAGTTCATCCCTATGCAGAGCGCATTAAAGAGCTTAGTTCTAGCAATTATCGCAGGCTGCGAACTGAAGAATTTGCAAGTGAATTTAACGCGTTCATACAACGTGTTAATGCGTACATTAAGGATCCTGTTTATCATCATCTCCACAAAGGACTTCTTCGACCTTTGAACTTGCACCTTCAAAGCACAGGTAAGATTGAAACAGTGTGTGATGTTGGCCTTGTTGAAGAGTTTACAGAGTATCTTAGGAACGTAGCACTCCCAACCTTTCAAAAGCATGCGTGAAGAGAATGCATAAACAATATAAACAAGGATTCGTGGACTTGTAGCCATGGTGCTTAAACTTGACCCCGTAGGATATTTTCTTATTCGACCTAATCGTAAAACTGGCGAAGTAGAAGTTGCTTTTTGTCATTACAAAGATGAGAAGGGCTGGTATAAGAATGATATTGAGATGTGGATGGGTTCAAAAGACCCTGAAGAGATCATGCAGTGGATTGAAGAGAACAAGCTCATCTCTTTTGATGATCATAGAGAGTATATGCGACGTGAAATGAAACGTTGCCTGAAATGCATAGAAACAGGTGAAGAATATATTCAAGATTGATGAATTCACTTACCGTAGAGGATTTTCATCTTGAGAGATCACTTACCAACGGACAGTTTCATCAGTGGACTCCGCTTGGTAAAGGATATCTTCTCAAAGATGGCCCTCACGTTTTTTATGTTGAACAAGAGGGATCAACACTGCATTATGAAGGAGTTGATGAAGAGTACATTACAACATTTCTTGGTCTTAACCAAAACTACTCTTTGATTGTAGATACTATTTGCTGTGATGATATCCTCAGCGCTGCAATCACAAACTTGCGAGGCATGCGACTTTTTAAACAAGACGTGTGGTCTTGTATGATTTCCTTCATCATCTCATCAAATAACAATATTAAACGCATTATGAAAAACGTGGATGACCTCTGTACAACTTGTGGGACTAAGAAGACCATAGTTGGTGTGGAGGTGTTTTCCTTTCCTTCACCTGCCCAAATTGCTCATGCGGATCTCTCTCCCATAAGATTAGGATATCGTGAAAAATATATTCGCAATCTCTCCTTGACCATTACCGCCCAGAGGATTAAAGAGCTTGAACAACTTTCGTATCCACAAGCAAAGAAAAAACTTATGGAGCTTCCGGGTATTGGCCCTAAAGTTGCTGATTGCATCTGTCTTTTCAGCTTGGGTCATTTTGAGGCATTTCCTATTGATACATGGATTAATAAAGTTCTTGACGAGTATTATTTTGGGGAGGAACTCACACTTGATCAAAAACAACAGTTTGTACGGGAATATTTTGGAGAGTATGGAGGTTATGCCCAGCAATTTCTTTTCCAATGGGCAAGGATGAACCTATGAAACGCTTGTTCGTAATCTTACTCGTCACACTTGCAGGTTGTGTACCGCAGATTCCTCATGTTTTTGAGAAAACACCCATTGTTTGTGTGCATCATGATTGTTTTGAGGTTGAAATTGCAGATTCTTATGAAGAGCGTAAAACAGGACTTATGTTTCGTGAATCACTAGATAAACACAAAGGCATGCTCTTTGTGTATCCTGACAAGGATCAACGATTGTTCTGGATGAAAAATACGCGAATCCCTCTTGACATCTTGTGGATTACTGATGGGGAAGTTGTTTTTGTTTCGGATAATACGCCTCCTTGCAAGAATGAGAGTTGCCCCGTTTACGGAACAAACATACCCGTTGATTACGTGCTTGAAGTTTCAGCAGAACATAATTTTAGTAAAGGTATGAAGGTGACAATAAATGGCATCTAAAAGCGCAAAGAACCAACAGTCTTTTGATATTGATAAAGCTATGCGCATACTTAGAAAAGAATATGCAAAGTGGAACACGCCTTCAATAACCCTTATTGCAACACATCATAAAAGTCCATTCATGGTGCTTGTTGCCACTATAATCTCTTTACGTACTCGTGATGACGTAACTATTGAAGCAGCAAGTAGGTTATTTGAAAAAGCGAAAACACCTCAAGAAATGGTGAAACTTCCTGTAAAAACTATTGCTAAATTAATCTACCCTTGTGCGTTTTATGAGAACAAAGCAGTACAAATAAAAGAAGCGTCGCAAAGAATAATAAAAGAATTTGGAGGAAAGGTTCCTTCTGACATTGACACCTTGTTAACCTTTAGAGGGGTGGGTCGCAAAACAGCAAACCTTGTATTAAGTGAAGGATACGGCATTCCAGCAATGTGTGTTGATACCCATGTTCACAGGATATCTAACCGTTTTGGATATGTAAATACAAAAACTCCTGAACAAACAGAGATCGAACTACGTAAGAAACTGCCAAAAAAATATTGGGGAGACTATAACGCCATTCTTGTCAGTTTTGGTCAAACTATTTGTAAACCCATTAGTCCTTTATGCTCACAATGTCCCGTCGAGAAAATCTGTCCAAAAAAAGGAGTTAAAAAACACAGATAATACTGGGAAGAACTGAAAAAATACTGCAACTACAAGGAAAGAGTTGGAACCAACTGCGACGAAAAACCCGTTTTTGAAAAAAAAGACTGCTGTACGTTGGAGGACTTGCTTTGTAGAACTTCTTCTATTCACTAAAACTCGTTTAAGACAGCCCATTCATTACTTGTTCTACCACGTTCTTCATTAAAACCAAGGGAGTTTCTTGTTGCAATCTCTTCGTAGATCCTACATCTTGCTGATCTCTTCGCATTATGAGGTCGGTTACGCCCTCAGAGAGTAATGCTCGTACTGCTTCTACTCCTAGTGTTTTAGTGATTGTTCCTTTGTTTTTTTCCACTCCTGCTTGCTGTTTTGGTTCTATGTGGTAGTTGCATACCCCTTCTTGCTCGACGACATAATGCCAGGAGTGCGCATGTAGTGGAGCGTGTAACCCATTCACTTGTTCTGCTGAGCAAAGAACCCCTTCAACGCCTTGTTTTGCTGCTTGATCAATTAAGGATTGTACTTTGCGTTCTAATCGATGGGATACTCCCATGAGTTTGCAAAGCGGATGAAACCGT